>SKWC01000363.1 GCA_007129145.1 Rubritepida sp. | reverse complement strand
TGGGCGGGCCGTCGGGCTGGCCGGTCACGCTCATCATGCCGCCATAGGCCTGCAGCAGCGGGTCGAAGCCGGGCTTCATCTTCATCGGCCCCTCGAAGCCGAAGGCCCAGATCGAGCAGTAGATCAGCCGCGGGTGGCGGGCGAGCATGGCATCGGGCCCGATGCCGATCTCCTCTACCACGCCGGGGCGCAGGTTCTGGATCAGGATGTCCGCGCCCTCGCACAGGCGGTGCAGCGCGTCCACGTCCTCGGGCTTCTTGAGGTCCAGCGTCACCGAGCGCTTGGAGCGGTTCTGGCCGTGGAAATAGAGGGAGGTCACGCCATCCGGGCCGAAGGGCGGGCCCCAGCCGCGCGCGTCGTCGCCGCCATCGGGCTTTTCCACCTTGATGACGTCGGCACCCATGTCGGCCAGCACCGCACCCGCCAGCGGCCCGGCCAGCGCCTGGCCCACCTCGATCACGACAAGCCCATCCAGCGGCCGTTCCATCCCTCTCTCCTCCTTGCCCGGCGTTGCGGCGCGGCAGCATAGGCGCTGGCGCCGGGCGCGCCAGGGGCGCGCCAGGGGCGCCGCCGTTGACGCGGCGCGGGCCAGCCGCGAAGGATGGGAGGACGTTTGCCCCAGGACACAGCCATGCAGATCACCCGCCCCGCCACCCTGCTCCGCCCGGCCCTGCTGGCCCTGGGCGGCAGCATCGCCATCGCCGCCTCGGCGCAGATCAACTTCCCCATGCAGCCCGTGCCCATGACCATGCAGAGCCTGGTCGTGCTGCTGGTGGGGGTGGCCTATGGCTGGAAGCTCGGCGCGGCGACAGTGCTGCTGTATCTGGCCCAGGGTGCCATGGGCCTGCCGGTCTTCGCGGGCTTCCGCGGCGGCGTGGCGCTGGTCGGGCCCACCGCGGGCTACCTGTTCGGCTTCGTCGCCGCCGCCGCGCTGGCCGGCTGGATGGCGGCGCGGGGCTGGACGCGCGGCTGGTGGCGCAGCGCCGTGACACTGGGCGCGGGCCATGCGGTGATCTTCGCGGGCGGCCTGCTGTGGCTGTCGGCGCTGCTGGGCTTCGATGCCGCCATCGCGGCCGGGCTGCTGCCCTTCATCCCCGGCACGGTGGTGAAGGTGGCGCTGGGTGTCGCGCTGCTGGCGGCGCTGCGTGGGGTGCTGCGTCCGCGCCAGCCTTGACTCTACCCCTGTCCGGGGTCTGCACTTCGCCCAGGGCGGCCCGTCCAGAAGGTCGCCCTTAGCGAGGAGACCCACCATGGACAACGCCTTGCACACCACCGCGCGGCCCGTCAGCGGCCCGCAGGTCTGGCGCGGCCCCGAAATGGCCAAGCGCCGCGCCGAATGGGAGCGCCGCCTGACGCCGGCCGAGGTGGCGGCGATGGACGCGGCGGTGCGCCGCCTCGACCCCACCGGCCTCGACATCGCGGCCATGACGCCCGGGGATTTCGCCGTACCGGAACTCGAGCCGCTGATCCGCGAGATGCATGATGCCGTGCTGAAGGGCCGCGGCTTCATCCTGGTGCGCGGCCTGCCGGTGGACCGCTGGAGCCCGCGCCAGGCGGGCATCGCCTATTTCGGCCTGGGCGCCCATCTGGGCGAGGCCATGACGCAGAACCGCAAGGGCCATGTGCTGGGCCATGTGAAGGACATCGGCCTCGACTACAACGCGCCGACCAACCGCGGCTACCAGACCGCGGCCCGGCTGCCCTACCACACCGATTCCTCGGATCTCGTAGGGCTGCTGTGCCTCAAGCCGGCCAAGGCGGGCGGGCTGTCCACCATCGTGAGTTCCGGCGCGCTCTACAACGCCATGCTGGAGCGCGCGCCCGATCTGCTGGAACTGCTGTGCCAGCCGGTCTATCGCGACCGCCGCGGCGAGGTCCCGGCCGGCGCCGACGACTGGTACGCCGTGCCGGTGTTCAACCGCATGCCCGGTGGCGGGCTGGTGACCAGCTATGTGCGCAGCGCCATGCGCAAGGCACAGCGTTTCCCGCAGGTGCCGCGCCTCACGCCCGAGCTCGACGCCGCCTGCGACCTGCTGGACTCGCTGGCCGACAGCGATGAATTCCACCTCGACATGGATTTCGCCCCCGGCGACATCCAGCTGCTCAACAACCATTGGCTGATGCATTCGCGCACCGCCTTCGAGGATTTCCCCGAGGTGGAGCGCCGCCGCCACCTGTTCCGCCTGTGGCTGGCCTGCCCCGACGGGCCCGAATTGCCCGACAGCTTCACCAGCCACTGGCAGGGCGCCAATGCCGCGGGCCGTCCCATCGGCATCAAGGTGCCGGGCGTCGTGCCCAACGCGCCGCTCGACGCCGAGTAGGAGGGCAGGGGGTCAGCCGGCCAGCGCGGCCTCGGCCGCGTCGGCCAGGATGCGGATCGCCAGCGCCAGATCCGCCTCGCTCGTGTCCTCGGTCCAGTGGTGGCTGACCCCGCCGATCGAGGGTGTGAAGAGCATCGCCATGGGAAGGACCTTGGCGATGTGCTGCGCGTCATGGATGGCGCCGGAGGGCATCACCTGCCACGCGCCGGGCGCGTGCCGTTCGGCCGCCGCCTTCAGCGCCGCGTGCAGCGCGGGATCCGCCAGGGCCGCGCCCGAGCGGCTGACAGGGTGCAGGCGCAAGGTGCAGCGGTCGCGCCGGTCCACCTCCTGCACGATCCGCGCAAGCAGTGAGGACAGCCCGTCCAGCAGCGCCTCGTCCAGGTCGCGGAACTGGATCACCAGCTCGGCCCGGCCGGCGATGATGTGCGGCGCGTTGGGCTCGACCACCACGCGCCCGCAGGTCCAGACCGTGTCCGGCCCCGCGGCCATGGGGAAGCGCTCGTCAACCAGGGACAGCACGCGCATCGCCGCCACCACGGCGTCCTTGCGCTCGGCCATGGTTGTGCCGCCGGTGTGGTCCTGCTGGCCCTCGATCTCGACGCGGAAGATCCGCACGCCGAACACGCCGCTGACCACGCCGCTGCGCAGCCCCGCCTTCTCCAGCTTGCTGCCCTGTTCGATGTGCAGTTCCAGGAAGCCCCTGTAGCGCGACGGGTCGAGGCGCATGCGCGGCAGCCCGGCCAGCCCCGCCGCGGCCAGCGCATTGCGCAGGGGCGTGCCGTCCTGGGCGTGGCGGGCGGCGTCGATCTCCTCCTCCGTCACCTCGCCGATCAGGGAGCGGCTGCCCAGGAAGCTGCCGTAATGGCCTTCCTCATCGGCGAAGGCGGCGACATCCACGGCCAGCCCCGCGCGGGCCAGGGCGAGGCCCGCCACCACGCCGAGCGCGCCATCCAGCCAGCCGGCCTCGTTCTGCGTCTCGATGTGGCTGCCGACCAGCAGGCGCGGCGCGGGGCCGGGGTGGCGGCCCAGCACATTGCCGATGCCGTCCATCTCCGGTTCGAGGCCCAGATCGCGCATGTGCGCCATCAGCCAGCGGCGGCTTTCCATATCATCGGCGCTGTAGGTCGGGCGGTGCACGCCGGTGCGGTAGGCGCCGATCCGGCGCAGATCATGCAGGTCCGCCAGGAAGCGGCCGGTGTCGGGCTCAGCCACGCAGGAAGGCCTCCGCCGCATCGGCCAGGATGCGCATGTTCAGCGCCAGATCCTCCTCCTTGGTGTCCTCGGCCCAGTGGTGGCTGATGCCCTTGATCGAGGGCGGGAACAGCATCGCCACCGGCATGATGCGCGCCATGTATTGCGCATCATGTCCGGCCCCCGAGGGCATGTGCTGCCATTGGCCGTTGGCGTGCTTGGTGGCCGCATCCGCCAGGGCCGCCTGCATGGCGGGGTCGCAGGGGGCGGGCTTGGAGCGGCTCATCGCTTCCAGCGTGGTGGTGGTGCGCTCGGTGCGGTTCATCTCCTGCACGATGCGGCGCAGGCATTCCTCCAGCCGTTCCAGCGTGGGCACGTCGATGTCGCGGAACTGGAACAGCACCTCGGCGCGGCCAGGGATGATGGAGGGCGCGCCCGGTTCCAGCGCGATGCGCCCGCAGGTCCAGACCGTGCGCGGCCCGCAGAGCATGGGGAACTCGCGGTCCACCCGCGCCAGCAGGCGCACCGCCGTCAGGCCGGCATCCTTGCGTTCCGCCATGGTGGTGCCGCCGGCATGGTCCTGCATGCCCTCGATGACGAGGCGGTACTGCCAGATGGCGACGATGCCGGTGACGACGCCGCTGCGCAGCCCGGCGTTCTCCAGCTGGGTTCCCTGCTCAATGTGCATCTCGAAGAAGCCCCTGTAGCGGGACGGGTCCAGCTTCGGGCGGGGCAACCCCTCCAGCCCCGCCTCGCGCAGCGCCTCGCGCAGGGGCTTGCCGTGGTAGCGGTTCCTGAGGCCGTCGATCTCCTCATCCGACAACTCGCCCAGGAGGGAGCGGCTGCCGGTGAAGCTGCCGTAGTGCCCCTCCTCATCGGCGAAGGCCACGACATCCACGGGCAGGCCGGTGCGGGCCAGGGCCAGCGCCGAGACCACGCCCAGCGCGCCATCCAGCCAGCCGGCCTGGTTCTGGCTCTCGATATGGGAGCCCGCCAGGATGTGCGGGCCGGGGCCGGGGTGGCGGCCGAAGACATTGCCGATGCCGTCTATGGAGGGCTCCAGCCCCACCTCGCGCATGCGCTCCATCAGCCAGCGGCGGGATTCCATGTCCTCCGCGCCGTAGGTCGGGCGGTGCACGCCGGTGCGGTAGGCGCCGATCTGCCGCAACTCGTGCAGATCCTTGAGGAAACGGTCGGTGTCCACCTGTGCCATGCTGCCCCCCTGTCGAACATCGACAGACTAGGGAAGCCGGGGATGGCGGCAAGGGCGGGCCGGGCGCTTCGCGGCCAAGGGCGGCATCCGGCTGCCGCCATGGCGTGCAACCTGCCTAGATCTCGTTCGCCTTCACGGCGCGGCCGGCCATGACGCCGATGCCGCGCATCGCCTTCTTCAGCGCGATCAGCCGCGCGTCGCGCGCCTCGAACAGCGCGGCCGGGCTGGCCCCGCCCCAGTCGTAATAGCCGCGCCCGCTCATCACCCCGGTGTCGCCGCGCGCCACCAGCGCGTCCATGCTGGCGCTGCCCTCGATGTCGGGGGGCGTGTACATCCGGTTGCGGAAGGCGTGCTGCAGCATGGGCAGGCCGGTGAAATCCGCCTTGGCCATGATGCCGATGACCATGAAGCGCAGCGCGATGCCATGGATGGCGCTGTCGTCGATGTCCTGCGCGGTGGCGTAGCCCTCGTCGATCAGGAACTGCACCTCGGCCTGGAAGGCGGCCTGGATGCGGTTGGCGATATAGCCGGGGATGAACTTCCTCAGCACGATGGGCACCTTGCCCATCGCCTCCACCGCCTCCTTCACCGTCGCCAAGGCCGCCGCTTCGCACTCCGGGCTGGCCACCAGATCCACCAGGTCCACGAGGTAGGGTGGCGTGTACCAATGCGCGATCAGGGCGCGCTTCAGCCGGTGCGGCGGCATCAGCGGGAACACGTCCAGGTAGCTGGTGTTGCTGGCCCAGATCGCCCCAGGGGGCGCGACCGCATCCAGGCGTGCATAGAGGTCGCGCTTGGCGTCGGGATTCTCGACGATGGCCTCGATGATGAGCTCGGCGTTCTCCACCGTCGCGGCGAGGTCGGCATGGGTGGTGCAGGCCTGCGCAAGCTGCCCGGCGTGGAAG
>SKWC01000482.1 GCA_007129145.1 Rubritepida sp. | reverse complement strand
CGTCTCGCCCACGGCGCGGCCCATGCCGATCATCACGGCCGAGAACACGCCCGACATGGCGGTGGGCAGGATGACCCAGATCGCGGTCTGCCAGGGGGTGGCGCCGCAGGCGAGCGACCCCGCGCGCAGATGCGCGGGCACGGCGTTCAGCGCGTCCTCGGCCAGGGTGTAGACATTGGGAATGACCGCGAAGCCCATCACGAAGCCCACCACCAGCGCGTTGCGCTGGGCGTAGGTGTCCACGATGCCGCCGCGCGGGTCGTAGCCCACCAGGGTCAGCAGGCTCGCGAAGGCGAGGCTCGCGGCCAGCGAAACCGCCAGCAGCACCACCCATTTCGCGAAGAGCAGCCGGCCGGCCGCGCTGCGGCTGCTTCCGCGGATCACCTCGCGCCAGCGGTGCCCGGCGATGCGGCTGAAGCCCATGCCCACCAGCAGGCTCCAAAGCGGCCAGAGCAGGAAGGTCATCAGCGGCGTGCCGGTGCCGAAGTCGCCGTTGGTCCAGGCCTTGAAGTCGCCCTGGAAGAGCAGCGCCTCGACCACGGGCCCCAGCAGGAAGCCGATGTAACCGGTCGCCAGGATGGTGACGATCATCAGCGCGAACTTCGGCAGCCCCTCGTAGCGCATGGCCACCGGCGTCGGCAGCATCTGCCACAGATGCGCCCCCAGCAGCAGCCCGAGCGGCACCGCCACGAAGACCAGCAGCACCGCCGCGATCCATTCCTCCACGAAGGGTGCCAGCACCAGCGCGGCGATGAAGCCGAGCACCACAGTGGGCAGGCTCTCCATCATCTCCATGACGGGCTTGACCGTGGCGCGCACCCCGCGATGGACGAACTCCGAGGTGTAGATCGCCGCCATCAGCGCGATCGGCACCGCGAACAGCATGGCGTAGAAGGTCGCCTTCAGCGTGCCGAAGATGAGCGGCACCAGCGAGAATTTCGACTCGAAGGTGTCGGTGCCGGCCGTGGACTGCCAGGTGAAGCCCGGCTCGTCATAGCCCTCGTACCAGACGCGCATGAACAGCGTGCGCAGGGTGATCTCCGGGTGCGGCAGGTTCACCGTCCAGGCATCCAGCTGTCCCTGCTCGTCCAGCAGCAGCACGCCGTTGCTGCGCGGGAAGATCATGGACTGGAAGGCGGCGGCGGGGCTGCCCGAGCGCTGCAGGCGGAACAGCACCTGGTCGCTGGTGGAGTGGCGCAGCCACACCCCCCCATTGGCATCCGTGGTGACCAGCGACTTGTCGCGCTGCGCCACGCTGATCCCGATGATGGCGGCCGGCTGCGGCTCATGCACGCGCGCGCGCACCAGCTGGAAGCCGTCGGCGGTGGCCGCATCGGGGCGCTGCAGCCGGAAGAAGGCGTCCAGCGCGCCGTTCGAGCCGCCGGCCATCAGCGTCTGCTCGCCATTGAGGAAGGTCAGCGCCGTGACCGCCACGCCCTCGGGGAAGATGCGCCGGCGTTCGGCCATCACCGGATTGGCCGCGTCGCGCAGGTCATAGCGGAACACCTCGCCCGCCGCCGTGCCGATGACGACCTGGTCACCCGCGCTGGTCAGCAGGGCCGCCGTCACCTCGGCGCCCGTGGGCAGGGCAGGCAGTTCCGCCGTCGAGGTGCGCACCGTCTCGGCGCCGGTCATGAGGTTGCGCTGGATGGTCGAGCGGCTGAGCCGCGCCACGCCCACAGCATCCACCGTGACGAAGGAGATGGTGGGACGCTCCGTCGTGCCGCCGACGCGGTAGTCCACCGCCACGATCGCATGCTCGGAGATGCGAACCGGGTCCTGGATGGTCGTCACCGCCTGGATCCGGCGGAAATCCCCGGTCTGCACCGGCGTGAGGATCGCCTCGCCGGAGAGGAAGTCGTTCTCGGTCAGCTGCACCATGTCGGCGGGGGCGAGGCTGCGGCGCACCGCCGTCACCTCGAAGCCGATCCGCCCGAACCGCACCGTGCCGTCGTTGAAGCCGAAGGCGACGCGGTTGCGCTCCAGCGTGCCGCCCACCGCGGTGGCGGTGGCGCCGCCCAGGTTCAGAGCGTAGTCGCGCACCACGCGGCCGGTCGGGATGTGAAGGGTCGTCACCCGGCCGTTGGCGCTGACGCGGGTGGCCAGGGTCTGGAACTCGTCGGCGTTCAGCCATGCCACCTGGCGCGGCTCGATGCTGTGGCGCAAGTGGCGAGACACCTCCCCGCCGAACAGCAGCGGCGAGGCCACGGAGAACAGGAACACCACGATGGCCACGACCGCGACGATCACCATCATGCCGCCAACGCGGATCACGGTGCTCGCGATGCGCTCGCCGTAGCGGACCGAGGCGCGGGTCTCCTTGCTGCGCGCGATGGCACGCGCGGCGCGGCGGCGCTCGGCGTCCTCGCCCTCGCCGTGGCGGACCTGGTCTGGGGTGGTGTCTGACATGCTGGGCTCCTGCCCTGTCGCAATAAGGCAGGGCCGGGGTGGCAACCACCCCGGCCCACCTGTCAAGTCCCTCGGCTCAGTTCAGGCCGAAGGCCGTCAGGTCGGTGTCCGCCAGCTGGCGCACCACCGGGAAGAAGCCCGCGCGAACGACGGCGGCCTGGCCTTCCTGCGAGTAGACGAAGCGGATGAACTCGGCCCGCAGCGGCTCGAGCGGGCGGTTCGGGTCGCGGTTCACATAGATGTAGAGGAAGCGCGCGATCGGGTAGTCGCCCGCCGCCGCGGCCTCACCGGTCGGGCCGTAGCAATTGCCGTCGGCGCCGCGGATCTGCAGCGGACGCACATCGGCCGTGCCATAGCCCACGCCAGAGTAGCCGATGCCGCCGACGTCCGAGGCGACGCCCTGGATCACGGTGGAGGAACCCGGCTGCTCGCGCACCTCGGGGCGGAAGTCGCCGCCGAACAGCGCCACGTCCTTGAAGTAGCCATAGGTGCCCGAGGCCGAGTTGCGGCCATAGAGGGCGATCGGGCGGTTCGCCCACTCGCCGGTCAGGCCAAGCTCACCCCAGGTGTTGATGGGCGCATTGGCGCCACCGCGGCGGGTCGAGGAGAAGATGGCGTCGAGCTGCTGCAGGGTCACGCACTGCAGCGGGTTGTCGCGGTGCACGAACACGCCCAGCGCGTCGATGGCGCCGCGGATCGGGGTCGGCGGGAAGCCGAAGCGCGCCTCGAAGGCCTGGATCTCGGTGCCACGCATCGGCCGCGACATCGGACCGAACTGCGCCGTGCCCTGCGTCAGCGCCGGCGGGGCGGTGCCCGAACCCGCGCCCTGGATCTGGATCGCGACATTCGGATAGACGCTGCGGAAGCCCTCGGCCCACAGGGTCATCAGGTTGTTGAGCGTGTCGGAGCCGATGGAGACCAGGCTGCCGGAGACGCCCGAGGCGGGCTGGTAGCGCGGCAGGTTGGGGTCCACCTGCATCTGCGCCTGCGCCACGCCGCCCATCAGGGTCAACGCGGCCAGGCCGGCCACGATCTTGTTCATGACTTCCATTCCTCTCAGTCGAGATCATGCCCGGGCGGCCCTGCCCGCCCCCGACCCGCGCCGGGAGGGAACGGACAAGCGCCCGACATGTCCGCGGCTATCCACCGGCGCCCCCCGGAGCGTCAAATGACAAGTCAAAGACAGCCAAGCAATCCGTCCGGAGCCCGCCCACCGCGGAAGTCCAGCCGAGCCTCGGATGTGCCGCGCGGCGGTTGCCGGACCGGCAAACCTCACCGAGGTCCTAGCCGAAATCGCCCAGCATTGCGTCGTTTCGGGCCGAGTATTGCACTCAGCACAGGGAAAGTGGGCTTGACACGCCTGATGGCATGGATCGCGCGGATGCATAAGCATCGCCGCGCCGCGGGAGCAGCCATGCGGCAAGCAGGGACGATCGCAGCGGCTTTTCCTTGACCATGCGCGGGCCGCGGGCGCATATGCCTGCCGCGTCGCGGAAGGCCGCGGCGCATGACGCCATGCAGGCGTCTGGAGACCCCCATGAACGACGGTAGCGGCAGTACAGGCTGCAACCTGCCATTTGCCATGGGGCACCGGGACGAAGCCGCGCTGATCCGCTAGGGTCGCGCCTTCCACCTCCGGGGCCCCCGCGGCCCCAAACCCCGGAGGATCCGGTATGACCACCACCCTGCACGAGGGCGCCGTCCTGCGCGGCGCGGCCCTGCCGCCCGAGGCCGCCGGCGCGCTCCACCCCGCCGACCTCGCCACGCTGCTGCTGCGCCGCCCGCCGGAGGATGGCTGGGCCATCCTGTGCACCCTGCCGCTGGCACGCCGGGCCGAGACCTTCGGCTATCTCGACGCAGCCTACCAGCTGCGCATGGCCGGCATCGCCGCCCCGCGCGAACTCGCCGCCCTCATCTCCGCCATGGACGCGGATGAGCGCGCGGATTTCTGGAACAGCCTCCACCCCGAGGTGCGCGAGGCCCTCGCCCCCGCCCTGGCCTCGGCCGAGCACGAGGACATCCGCCGCCTCGCGGCCTACCCGCCCGGATCCGCCGGCGCGGTGATGACCAGCGAATACGCCGTGCTGCGCGCCGAGATGACCGCGCGCGACGCCATCGAGGCGCTGCGCGGCCAAGCGCACCGCAAGGAGACGATCCATGTGGCCTATGTGCTGAGCCCGCAGCGGCGGATGCTCGGCACCGTCACCCTCGAGGACCTGGTGCTGGCGCCCGCGTCCAAGCCGGTCTCGGCCATCATGCGCCAGGACGCGCCCTTCGTGCGCGTCCAGGACAAGGCCGAGGACGCCGCGCGCGCCATCGCCCGCTACGACCTGCCCGCCATCCCCGTCATCAACGGCGGCGAGATGATGGTGGGCATCATCACCGCCGATGACGCGATGGACGTGGCCGAGGCAGAGGCGACCACCGACTTCCACATGGCCGGCGGCTCCAGCAGCCTGGGCGTTTCGCTGCGCGATGCCACGGTGCGGCTGCTCTACGGCAAGCGGATCATCTGGCTGGTGGTGCTGGTCTTCGCCAACCTCCTCTCGGGGGCGGGCATCGCCACCTTCGAGGATATCATCGCCGCCCATGTGACGCTGGTGTTCTTCCTGCCGCTGCTCATCGGCAGCGCGGGCAATGCCGGCAGCCAGTCGGCCACGCTGATGGTGCGCGCGCTCGCCACCGGCGAGGTTCGCCTGGGCGACTGGGGCCGTCTGCTCCTGCGGGAGGTCGCGGTGGCGATCATGCTGGGGCTCACGCTCGCGCTGCTGGTGGCCGGCCTCGGCCTGTGGCGCGGCGGGGTCGAGATGGCGCTGGTGGTCGCGCTGACCATGGTCTGCGTCGTCATGGTGGGCAGCTTGGTCGGGCTGTCCCTGCCCTTCCTCCTGACCCGCCTGAAGGTGGACCCGGCCACGGCCTCGGCGCCGCTCATCACCACCATCGCGGATGCCTCCGGCGTCCTGGTGTATTTCAGCATCGCGACCCTGATCCTGATGGGTTGAGCGAGACATCGCGATGCCTGCGCCGCAGATCGCCATCCTGGGCATCCTCGCCGTCATGGTCCTGCTGTTCCTTTGGGGGCGCTGGCGGCATGACCTGGTGGCGATGGCGGCGCTGCTGGCCAGCGTCGCCGCCGGGCTGGTGGCGCCCGAGGCCGCTTTCGCGGGCTTCGGCCACCCCGCCGTCGTCACGGTGGCCTGCGTCCTGGTGCTGAGCGCCGCGCTGCAGGCCAGCGGTGCCGTG
>SKWC01000010.1 GCA_007129145.1 Rubritepida sp. | reverse complement strand
CGCTCGAAGCGCGGCGCCTGGGCGGCGTCGAAGATCTCGGGCGAGGTGGCGGAAAGCTCCGCCTGGGCGAGGCCGGCGCAGGCGCGGGTGCGGGGCGTGCCGCCGAAGGGCGAGGCGAAGCGCGTCCCCTGCCCCGCCACGCCGACCCAGCGCTCGCCCGTCACGGGCTGGTCGATCAGCCCGAGCACCGGCACCCCGCGATGCAGCAGGCCGATCAGCGTGCCGAACAGCGGCCGCCCGGTGACGAAAGCGCGGGTGCCGTCGATCGGGTCGAGCACCCAGAGGTATTCCGCATCACCGCGCTCGATCCCGAATTCCTCGCCCATGATGCCATGGGTGGGGAAGCGCCGGGCCAGGAAGGCACGGAGCGCGCGTTCGGCGGCGCGATCGGCCTCGGTGACCGGAGAGGCATCGCCCTTCGCTTCCACCAGCAGCGCCGAGCGGAACAGCGGCCGGATGGCCGCGCCCGCGAGGTCGGCCGCGGCCTCGGCAGCCGCGACCAGGGCCGGGTCGAGGCTCAGGGCAGCGGCACCGGTTCGTTGGAGAGGGTCCGCAGGAAAGCGATGAGGTCCGCGCGCTGCTGGGGATTGGCCAAGCCCGCGAAGGCCATGCGCGTGCCCGGCATCGCCGCGCGCGGGTTGGCGATGAAGGCGTTCAGCGCCTCATAGTCCCAGGGCTTGTCGGCCAGCGCGCGGTTGGCGTCGCTGTAGTTGAAGCCGGCGACCTGGGCGTGTTTGGCGCCCACGATGCCCCAGAGATTGGGACCGACGCCGTTGCGCCCGCCCTCGTTGAAGCTGTGGCAGGCGGCGCAGGCGCGCTGCGCGAGCGTGCGGCCAGTGTCCGGATTCGCCGCGGCCAGCAGCGGCGCGACGGGCGCCAGCTCAGGCGCGGGCGGGGGCGCCACAACCGCGGCCTCGCGCGGGGTGGCGTCCGTCGGCGTCGTGCCCAGCGCGATCGCGGGCCGTTCAAGCGCCTTGGGCTTCATCAGCACCTCGCCGATGATGCCCGCGCCCATGAAAGCCACACCCGCGGTCAGCACCGCTGCCGCGATCTTGTTGAACTCCAGGCTCATGCCGGGCTCACCCTTCCTCATTCCGGAGATGCGACGCGGGTTTGCGCGCGCCGCGCCCCTGACTTATGCGTGAGGTTCCATAGCTTCGAGACCGCCCCGCATCAACCGCCCCGCCGGCTGGATATGCGCCCGAAACATGAGCAAGCTGCCGGCGCGACCCGTTTCCGGAACCACATGACCCAGATCATCGCCTTTCAGGGCGTCCCCGGCGCCTATTCGGACCTCGCCTGCCGGCACGCCTACCCGGGCTGGGCAACCCTGCCCTGCCCCAGCTTCGAGGCCGCCATCGCCGCGGTGCGCGACGGCCGCGCCCAGCTCGGCATGCTGCCCTGCGAGAACAGCAGCGCCGGGCGCGTGCCCGACATCCACCGCCTGCTTCCCGATTCCGGCCTGTCCGTGGTGGGCGAGCATTTCGAGCGCGTCGAGCACTGCCTGCTGGCCCGGCCCGGCGCCAGCCTCGCCTCGATCCGCCGCGCCCACAGCCACCCGATGGCGCTGGGCCAGGTCCTTCGCCTGATCCGCGACATGAACCTGACCCCCGTGATCCAGGCCGACACCGCCGGCGCGGCCGAGATGATCGCGCGCGAGGGCACCAACGAGGACGCCGCCATCGCCAGCGCCCTGGCCGCCGAGGTCTATGGCCTGGAGATCCTCAAGCGCAATGTCGAGGATGCCTCGCACAACACCACGCGCTTCTATGTCATGGCGCGCGCGCCGCAGGTCCCGGCGGTGGGCACGCCGCATGTGGTGACCACATTCGTCTTCCGCGTGCGCAACATGCCCGCCGCGCTCTACAAGGCGCTGGGCGGCTTCGCCACCAATGGCGTGAACATGACGAAGCTGGAAAGCTACATGGTGGACGGCGCCTTCACCGCCACCCAGTTCCTCTGCGACGTGGACGGGCATCCCGAGGACCCCGCCCTGTTCCGCGCGCTGGAGGAATTGCGCTACTTCTCGCGCGAGATGCGGGTGC
The DNA here is from genome assembly GCA_007129145.1 of Rubritepida sp. Lineage (GTDB taxonomy): Bacteria > Pseudomonadota > Alphaproteobacteria > Acetobacterales > Acetobacteraceae > Roseococcus. The sequence goes on along the minus strand of SKWC01000010.1, from coordinate 3,655 downwards.
TGGGCACCTATCCCGCGCACCCGTTCCGCATCGCCTACGAGGGGCGCTAGCCCAGCACGCATGCGCCATGCTGGCGGGGCACGAAGCGTCCCGCGCCGGGCTTCGCCAGCACGCGGCTGCCGTCCCAGATGCGGCCGCCGCGCAGATAGGTCGAGGCGACGCGCCCGGCCATCTCCATGCCGTCATAGGGCGACCAGCGTGCGTCCTCGCGGTCCTGGATGTCGCGCGCGTCGAAGGTGAAGCGGCCGCGCTCCAGCACCATCAGGTCGGCATCGCAGCCCACGCGGATCGCGCCCTTCTTCGGGAACAGCCCGTGGTAGCGCGCCGGGCGCTCGGCGCAGAGTTGCGCCATCCACTCGGGGCCCAGGCCGCGCTTCTCCAGCAGCGTGAACATCAGCGGCGCGAAGGACTGCATGCCGGTCAGCCCGGCGCCGACGGCGAAGATGTCGCCCTGGTAGATCTTGCGGTCGCGCTGCCAGGGCGCGTGGTCGGTCGAGACATAGGCCATCTTCCCCGCGATCAGCGCCGCCCACATGCGCTCCACCTCCTCGGCGGTGCGGAAGGGCGGGTTGCACTTGCCGAAGCCCTCCAGGCGCAGCAGGTCGTCCTCGGTCATGCACAGGTACTGGATGCAGGCCTCGCCCGAGGTGCGCGCGCCCTGGTTGCGGTAGATCTCGGCCAGGTCGAAGCCGCGCGCCAGCGAGGAATGCGCGATGTGCACATGGCATCCGGTCTCCAGCGCCATCTCGAAGATCTCGAGGTCCGCCATCGTCTCGCAGACCGGCGGGCGGGTGCGGCAATGCATGATGGGGTCGGTGCGGCCGGCGGCCTTGGCCTGCTCGGTCAGGCGCACCACAAGCTCCTGGTCCTCGTTGTGGATGGCCACCATCAGGTTCGCCTTCGCGATCTCGGCGAAGGCGCGCAGCATGGTCGGGTGGTCGATGCGCGGGAAGCGCACCGGGTCATATTCATAGGTGGACAGCTTGAAGGAGCACACGCCGCCCGCGACCAGGCCGGGGATGTCCTCGATGTTCCCGTCCTTGCGGATGGTGCCGTAGAGCGCGACATCCACATGCGCGAGGCGGTGCAGATGCTCGATCTTGTCGCGCAGGATGGCCGCATCCGTGATCGGGCGCGGGATGTCGTAGGGCATGTCCACGCAGGTGGTGACCCCGCCGGCCGCGGCCGACATGGTCGAGCCCTCGATGCCCGGCCAGCCGGTCGCGCTCGAGGTGTGCATGTGCCCGTCCACAAGCCCCGGAAACACCAGCATGCCCGAATGGTCCGCGACCTCGGCCGCGGCGGGGGCCGCACCCTGGCCGATGGCCGCGATCACGCCGTCGCGCACCGCCACATAGCCCGCGGGCAGCACGCCGTCGTTCAGCACCAGGTCGCCACGGACAACCAGATCGAATGCCATCAGCCTTCGGCCCCTCTCATTCCCTGCGAAGCAGGCGCGGCCCCCGCCCGACGGTCGGTTGCCTTGCCGCGCCCGGGCGATAGTATCCCGCCCGCTTCATATTCAGACAGGCTAGGCGCGGGCGAAGGGATCGCCAAGCGCCGCGCGACAAAGGAAGGCGCCGTCCCATGCAGATGCACCCCGTCAAGGTCCACCCCTCCAAGGCGCTGCTCCCGCGCGAGGAGCAGCTCGCCTGGAAGATCGCTGGGGTCGCGACCGACAAGGTGGCGGTCGAGCGCGCCGTCTCGGCCATGATCATCAACCGCATCATCGACAATGCGTCGGTGGCGATCGCGGCGATCAACCGCCGCCCGGTGGTCTCGGCGCGCGGCATGGCGCTGGGCCACAAGAAGAAGGCCAGCGGGGCGACGGTGTTCGGCGTGGCGCCGGGCACCACGGTCAGCCCCGAATGGGCGGCCTGGGCGAACGGCACGGCGGTGCGCGAACTGGACATGCACGACACCTTCCTCGCCGCCGACTACTCGCACCCTGGCGACAACATCCCGCCCATCCTGGCGGTCGCGCAGGCGATGGGCCGGTCGGGCCGCGACCTGATCCGGGGCCTGGCCACCGCCTATGAGATCCACATCGACCTGGTGCGCGCCATCTGCCTGCATGAGCACAAGGTGGACCACATCGCGCATCTCTGCCCCGCCAGCGCGGCCGGCATCGGCACGCTGCTCGGCCTGAAGCAGGAGGTGATCTTCCAGTCGGTGCAGCAGGCGCTGCACACCTCCATCTCCTTCCGCCAGTCGCGCAAGGGCGAGATCAGCTCGTGGAAGGCCTATGCGCCGGCGCACGCCGGCAAGCTGGCGGTGGAAGCCGTGGACCGCTGCATGCGCGGCGAGGGCGCGCCGAGCCCCATCTACGAGGGCGAGGACAGCGTCATCGCCTGGGTGCTGTCGGGCCGCACCCAGGCCGACAGCAAGGGCCGCAAGACGGTCTATGACCCCACCTACTACGAGGTGCCCCTGCCCGGCGCCGGCGAGCCCAAGCGCGCCATCCTGGACAGCTACACCAAGGAGCACAGCGCGGAGTACCAATCCCAGGCGCTGATCGACCTGGCCTTCCGCATGCGCGAGGGCATCGAGGACTGGGACAGCATCGAGAAGATCATCATCCACACCAGCCACCACACCCACTACGTGATCGGCACCGGGGCGAACGACCCGCAGAAGATGGACCCCAAGGCCAGCCGCGAGACGCTGGACCACTCCATCATGTACATCTTCGCCGTCGCCCTGCAGGACGGCAGCTGGCACCATGTGGACAGCTACACGCCGAAGCGCGCGGGCCGCGCCGACACGGTGCGGCTGTGGCACAAGATCGAGACGCGCGAGGACCCGGCCTGGACCGAGCGCTACCACTCCAAGGACCCCGAGACGCTGGCCTTCGGCGGGCGCGTCGAGATCCTGTTCAAGGACGGCACGAAGAAGGTGGATGAACTGGGCGTGGCCAATGCCCACCCGCGGGGCGCCAAGCCCTTCGGCCGGGCCGACTACATCCGCAAGTTCATGACGCTGACGGATGGCATCATCTCGGCGCGCGAGGCCAACCGCTTCATCGAGGCCGCCGAGGGCGTGCTGAGCCTGAAGGCGGGCGAGCTTGGCGCGCTGAACGTGGCGCTGCCGCGCGGCACGCTAGAGGAAGCCAAGCCGGGCATCTTCTGAGGCCCCCGGGGGCAGCAAGGCCGGTGGCCCGCGACCTGCGCATCTGCGTCACCGGCCTGTCGCGGGCGGGCAAGACGGCGTTCATCACGGCGCTGGTGCACGCGCTGTGCACCGCCCCGCGCGTGCCGCAGTCCTTCCCCGGCTGGTCGGCGGCGCGGCAGGGGCGGCTGGTGCACGCGAAGCCCGTGCCGCCGCGCGGCGCAGTGCAGGCGATCGAGGCCTTCCCCTATGAGGCGAACCTCGCCGCCTTCCGCGCCGAGGCGCCGCATTGGCCGGCGCCGACCAACAGCGTCCGCGCCATCACCCTGGAACTGACGCTGGACAGCCCGCCGGGTCTCGCGTTGCGCAGCCTGGACCGGCTGCTGGGGCGTGCCTCGGCGCCGCAGCGCGAGACGCGGCGCGTCACCATCCTGGACTATCCCGGCGAATGGGCGCTGGACCTGCCGCTGCTCGACCAGGATTTCGCCGGCTGGAGCGCGGCCACGCTGGCCGCCATGGGCCAGCCGCCGCGCGCCGCCCTGGCCGG
>SKWC01000408.1 GCA_007129145.1 Rubritepida sp. | reverse complement strand
GGGCGTCTCGGTGGCGAAGCGCGCCGTGACCTGCCAGGCGCCGGCGAAGACCGCGATGGCCAGCGCGGCGCAGGCCAGCAGGGCGGCGAGGCCGGTGACGGCCCGGTCGAGGCGCAGCACCGCCCGCCGCAGCGCCCCACGCAGCCCCGCCTCATGCCGGCCGAGCCAGAGTGCGACCAGCACCGTGCCCGCGGCGGCGAGGCTCACGACCTGCAGCGGCAGCAGGTTCATCGCGTTCATGCGGCGTGCATCCTCCGGCGCGGGACGGAAAAGGGGCGCGGGCGATCAACCCGCGCCCCCCGAAGCGGCTGGATGGCGGCTCAGCCGGCGGGGCGCCAGTCGCGGATGCGGCGCAGCAGCGCGCCGTCCAGGGTGCGCTCGAACTCCGCGAAGGCCGGGGCCAGCGCGTTCTGGAAGGCGGCCGTGTCCACCTCGGTGATCACGGTCATGCCGCGGCGGCGCAGTTCATCGACGCCGTTGCGCTCATCCTCGGAGACGCGGTTGCGGTTGGCCTCCTGGGCGGCGCGGGCCGCGGCCATGAAATGCGCCCGGTCCTCGGCCGAGAGCGCGGCCAGCGTGGCCGGGCTGCAGATCAGAACCGCCGGCGAATAGACATGGGCCGTGAGCGAGAGGTGGCGCTGCACCTGGTTCAGGTTGTTCGCCACGATCACCGGGATCGGGTTCTCCTGCCCGTCCACCGTGCCCTGCTGCAGCGCGGGCACCAGCTCGCTGAAGGCCATCGGCGTGGGCAGGGCGCCCAGCGCCGTGAAGGCGCGCATGTGCACCTGGTTTTCCATGGTGCGCACCTTCAGCCCGCGCACATGCTCGGGCGTGGTGACCTCGCGGCGCGAATTGGTCAGGTGGCGGAAGCCGTTCTCCATCCAGATCACGCCCGCCAGCCCGCGCGGGGTGAACTGCGCCAGCAGTTCCTGGCCGATCTCGCTGTCCAGCACGCCGCGGGCGTGGGCGTAGTCGCGGAACAGGAAGGGCACGTCCACATTGCGCACCGCGGGCACGAAATTGCCCACCGGCCCGGTGGAGGTGATCGTGCAGTCCAGCGTGCCGATCTGCACGCTCTCGATCATCTCGCGCTCATTGTCGTTGCGCTGGATGGTCACCGCGAAGCGGTTGCTGGTCAGGCGCTGCAGCGCCTCCTGGAAGGCCAGCGCGCCGGCGCCATAGTGGCTGTTCAGCGGCAGCGCGTGCTGGATGGTGATCTGGGTCTGCGCCAGCGCCGGGCCGGCGAGCAGCGTGGCGAGGCCGGCGGCCAGGGCCGAGCGGCGGAACAGCGTCATAATATGTCCTCCCTTGAGAGTTTGCCGCATACTTCATGCGGCAGGCGGCTGGCAATGGGCATTTCCGTGCCCTGCCTGCCGGATGGTTGGCGGCGGCGCGGCGCGGCCCCATCCTGGGGCATCATTGCCTGCCGGAGTTCCGCCCATGGCCCTGCGCTGCGACCTGATCGTGAGAGACGCCACCGTGCTGGATGGCACGGGCGCCCCCCGCTACCGCGCCGATGTGGCGGTGGAGGGCGACCGGCTGGTGGCGGTGGGCGACCTCGGCGGGGCGTCCGGCGCGCGCGAGATCGAGGCCAAGGGAATGGCGCTGGCGCCCGGCTTCATCGACGCCCACACCCATGACGACCGCGCCGTGCTGTGCGGGCCGAACTGCCTGCACTGCAAGTCGAGCCAGGGCGTGACCACGGTGGTGGTGGGCAATTGCGGCATCAGCCTGGCCCCCACCCGCATGGGCAAGCGCCCGCCGCCGCCGCTCGACCTGCTGGGCGACGAAAGCTGGTGGACGCTGGGCGGCTTCGGCGAATACGCGGAGGCGCTGGCGAAGAACCCCCCGGCGGTGAACACCTTCGCCTTCTGCGGCCACATGGCGCTGCGGATGGATGCGATGGAGGGCGACGTCTATCGCCCGGCCAGGGACCATGAGATCGCGCGCATGCAGGACCGGCTGCGCGCCGCCCTGCGCGAGGGCGCGGGCGGCTTCTCCACGGGGCTCTACTACCCGCCCAACGCGCAGGCCCCCACCGAGGAGGTGATCGCGGTGGCCGAGGTGCTGGCCGAGGAGGGCGGGCTCTATGCCACCCACATGCGCGACGAGGCCGATGGCGTGCTGGACAGCATCCGCGAGACGCTGCGCACCGGGCGCGAGGCGGGCGGCGGCAAGGGCGCGCTGGAGGTGGTGATCAGCCACCACAAATGCTCGATGGCCGAGAATTTCGGCCGCTCGCGCGAGACGCTCGCGCTGATGGACAGCCTCGGCCAGGATCAGCCGGTGGCCTTCGACGTCTATCCCTACCCCGCGGGCTCGACCGTGCTGATGCCCGACAAGCTGCGCCAGGATGTGAAGGTGCTGATCACCTGGTCCGTGCCCCACCCGGAGGTGGCGGGGCGGGACCTGGATGACATCGCGCATGAATGGGGCATGACGCGCCGCGCCGCGGCCGACCGCCTGCTGCCCGCGGGTGCCATCAGCTTCATGATGGACGAGGCCGATGTGCAGCGCATCATGGCGCATCCGCGCAGCATGATCGGCAGCGACGGCATCCCGCATGACGAGAAGCCGCATCCGCGCCTGTGGGGCACCTTCCCGCGCGTGCTGGGCCGCTATGTGCGCGACATCGGGCTGTTCAGCCTGGAGACCGCCATCCACAAGATGACCGGCCGCTGCGCCCAGGTCTTCGGCCTGCCCGACCGCGGCGTGATCCGCCCCGGCGCCTTCGCGGACCTCGTGCTGTTCGACCCCGCCCGGGTGCGCGACCACGCGACCTATGCGAACCCCACCGCCATCTCGGAGGGCATATTGACGGTGTGGTGCAACGGCATCGAGACCTACCGCGAGGGCAATGAGGCCACCACCGCGGCTGCGGGGCGCTTCCTGGGCAACCCGCGGCTCAAGGCTGCGTGAGGCGCGCTCAGCCGTCGCCGCGCCAGGCGCGCCAGCCGCGGGCGCGCAGGTCGCAGGCGGGGCAGTCGCCGCAGCCGCGGCCCCAGGGGTGCATCGCATCTTCCACGCCGCGGTAGCAGGAGAGGCTCTCGGCGCGGATCAACTCGACCAGGGCGGGGCCGCCCAGTTCCTCGGCCAGTTGCCAGGTGGCGGCCTTGTCGCGCCACATCAGCGGCGTGTGCAGCACGAAGCGCGCCGCCATGCCGAGGTTGAGCGCCACCTGCATGGCCTTGATGCTGTCGTCGCGGCAGTCGGGATAGCCGGAGTAATCCGTCTCGCAGACGCCCAGCACGATGTGGCGCAGGCCGCGGCGCATGGCCAGCGCGGCGGCGAAGCCCAGGAAGATCAGGTTGCGGCCGGGCACGAAGGTGGTGGGCAGCCCGTCGGCGCGGAAGGCGATCTCGGCCTCGCGGGTCAGCGCCGTGTCGGACAGCGCGCCCAGCACGCCGAGGTCGAGCATGTGGTCCTCGGCCAGCGCCGGCCCCGCCATGCCCGCGCGCAGCGCGTCGCGGCGGGAGAGTTCGGCGCGGTGGCGCTGGCCGTAGTCGAAGCCCAGCGTCTCGACATGGGCGAAGCGCGCCAGCGCCCAGGCGAGGCAGGTGGCGGAATCCTGCCCGCCCGAGAGCAGCACCAGCGCGGCGTCGTCACGCATCTGCGTGTCCCTTCTCCAATCGCGCCAGCGCCCAGCCCCCCGCCTCGGCCAGCACCGGTTCGGGGTCGGCCGCCAGAAGCGCGGCCGCCGGGCGCAGCGCCGGATCGCCGCTGTTGCCGATGGCGATGGCCACATTGCGCAGCAGGCGCGCCCGGCCGATGCGCTTGATGGGGCTGCCGGCGAAGCGGGCGCGGAAGGCCGCATCGTCCAGCCCGGCCAGTTCGGCCAGCGGCGGCGCGACCGGGCCGCGCGGATGCAGCGCCATCTCGGCCGCCGTGCGGGCGAATTTGTTCCAGGGGCAGACGGCGAGGCAGTCGTCGCAGCCATAGATGCGGTTGCCCATGGCGGCGCGGAATTCCTCGGGGATCGGCCCGCGATGCTCGATGGTGAGGTAGGAAATGCAGCGCCGCGCATCCAGCACATAGGGCTCGGGAAAGGCCGCCGTCGGGCAGGCATCGAGGCATGCCCGGCAGGAGCCGCAATGGTCGGCCTCGGGCGCATCGGGCGGCAAATCGAGGGTGGTGTAGATCTCGCCCAGGAACAGCCAGGAGCCCCATTCGCGGCTGACCAGGTTGCTGTGCTTGCCCTGCCAGCCCAACCCCGCCTGCTGCGCCAGCGGCTTCTCCATGACCGGGGCGGTGTCCACGAACACCTTGAGGCCGCTGCCCCTGAAGCGGCGCGCCATCCACTGCCCCAGCGCCTTCAGCCGCTTCTTCACCACATCGTGGTAGTCGCGCCCCTGGGCGTAGCAGGAGATGGTGGCGCGGCCGGGCTGCTCCAGGCTGGCCAGCGGGTCGTGCTCGGGGCCGTAGTTCTGGCCGAGGCTGATCACGCTGACGGCCTCGGGCCAGAGCCCCCGTGGCTGGGCGCGCTCGTGGCGCCGCGTCTCCATCCAGCCCATGCCGCCCTGGCGCCCTTCGGCCAGCCAGGCATCGAGCCGCGCGCGCGTCGCCTCGGGTAGGTGGGCGCGGGTGAAGCCCACCGCCTCGAAGCCCAGCCGCTTCGCCTCGGCGCGGATCTCGGCCGCGGCGCCGCTCATGCGCGGGTCTGGGCGGGCCGGGACGGGCCGGGACGGGGGCGGGGCTGCCATGGGCTGCGCTTAGGCGCGGGCGGGTGCGGGTGGCAAGCGGGCTTCGCGCCACCGCCGCCGCCATGCCATAGCGGGCTGGGAACGCGAAGCGGAGGAAGCCTGATGCGCGATGCCAGCAGATGGGCCACGCCATGAGCCGGATCATCGTCTCGGACAGCGGCGATGTGCGGCGCGTCACCGTCGCGCATGAGGCCAAGCTCAACTGCCTGAACTCGGCCCTGCTGGAGCAACTGGCCCAGGCATTCGCCGTGGACGAGGGCATCCGCGCCGTGGTGCTGACCGGGGAGGGGACGCGCGCCTTCATCGGCGGCGCCGACATCCGCGAGATGGGCGCCATCGACACGCCCTCGGGCGCGCGGGCCTTCATCACCCAGGTGCACCGGGCCTGCGCCGCGATCCGCGCCTGCCCGGTGCCGGTGATCGCGCGCGTCCAGGGCTGGTGCCTCGGCGCGGGGATGGAGATCGCCGCCGCCTGCGACCTGCGCATCGCCGCCGGCGCGGCGCATTTCGGCATGCCCGAGGTGCGCGTGGGGATCCCCTCGGTCGTCGAGGCGGCGCTGCTGCCGGGGCTGATCGGCTGGGGCCGCACCCGCCGCCTGCTGCTGCTCGGCGAGACGATCGACGCCGCCACCGCCGAGGCCTGGGGCTTCTGCGAGCGCGTGGTGCCCCTCGATGCGCTGGACGCCGCGGTGGAGGAATGGGTGGGGATGCTGCGCGAGGCCGGGCTGCGCGCCATCGCGAACCAGAAGGCGCTGATCCGCGCCTGGGAGGAGCTGAGCCTGTCCGAGGCGGTGGCGGCCGGCATCCCGGCCTTCGCCAGCGCCTTCGAAACCGATGAACCGGCGCGGATGATGGGCGCCTTCCTCGGGCGCAAGCGCTAGGGGGGGCCGCCGCCTCAGGACCCTTCCGGCGCCGGCCATCCCAGGCATTCGAATTCGCGCCGCGCGCCGGGCGGCAGGCGGGCCTCGGGCGCGGCACGCAGCAGGGCCAGCAGCAGGGCGCGCCGCTCT
>SKWC01000088.1 GCA_007129145.1 Rubritepida sp. | reverse complement strand
GGCGCTGCGCCAGGCCATCGCCGCGACCCGCACGCTGGCGCTGGATGAAGCCGCGCGCCTCGCTCCGCTGCTGCCCGAAGCGCCCCCGCCGCCGATCCCGGATGCCACCCATGCCGCGCTGGCGCGCTTCACCGGCGATGCGATCGGACGGATGGTGGTGCTGGGCGGCGCGCTGGCCGCGGCCTTCGCGCCTGAGCGGTGAAGGCCGCCACAGGGCTCAGACCGGGCGACGCGCCCCGGCATCGGCCGCCTGCCTGCAGCAGCCGGGCTGAGGCCTCATCCACAGCGCAGCCAGCACCAGCAGCGGCGGCAGCGCCGCGATGAGGTAGCGCGACAGATAGTTGTTCCCCGTCGCCGCCAAGAATCCCATCAGCGCGGTGGCGAGGCCCGCGGTCAGCCAAGCCGCCGGCACGCGCCGCAAACGCGTGGCCAGAATGAGAGGCAGTGCCAGCGTGGCCGCCCAGGCGATGATCAGCGCGGAGACACCGCCGCCCAGCCGCAACCAGCGCAACGCCGGCGAGTCGCGCGACGGCCAGTCGTCGCGTGGATCCTGCCAAACGCCCAGGGCCTCCAGCCGCTCCAGGGTCACGGCTTCCAGGCGGACCGGCGTGCCGCCCGCGATCGCGCCGGAATACCGCCCCTGGACGTGCGACGCCCAGACCTTGCGCGGATCAAGGTGCTCGGCCCAGTTCCGTCCCCACAGCAACAGCGCGCGGTCCGGCGCGGCGGCCAAGGCTGCACGCGCGAGGCGCAGCCCGATCCCATCCGCCGCCGCGCCATGCTCCGCCAGCAATTGCTCAGCCAAGCCATTCGGCGCGAAGCTGTGGGCATTGCGCAAAGGCCGCTCGAAGGGCAGCAGGATGGCCATGCGCTCCGGCGGCAGGGGGATCAACTCTTCCTGCCCAGCCAGCAGCGGCGAGGCAGCGCCCAGCACGAAGCGCGCGGGTTCATGACTCAGCGCGATGCGCGGCAGGTCCAGGATCCACGCGTTCAACGCCGCGAAGGCGCCGACCGCGGCGACCAGCGGGATTGCCACCGCCAGCGCCTCGCGCCGCGCCCGCGCAAGGCTGGGCACCCAGCGACCGCCGCTCCAGCAGACCACCGCGTAGAAAACCCCAGCCATTGCCACCGGCACGGCATGCACGTTGCGCAGGAAGAACAGCAGCAGCGCGCTGACGAAGACCGCGAGCGCACGCAGCGGCGCCGGCAGCCCCGGCCAGAATGCGGCCGCCAGGGTCAGGCAAAGCGCCGCGGTCGCCAGCGTGTCCGCCATGATCGAGCGCGCCCACCAGGCGGAGAGCGGATCGGCCAGGATCACCAGGACGAGGAGGGCGCCCGCGACAAGCGGCGCCCCGAAGCGCCGCATCACCGCCACCGCCAGCAGCAGCGCCGCCCCCGCCTTGAGCGCCACCTGCAGCTTCGGGATGATCGACACATCGCCCGCGAAGCCGAGGGCATCCGTCGCGAACAATCCATAGAGCCAGGAACGGGACCGCGGCAGGCTGTCTGGCCAGGCGGTGAGAAGGAAGGTGGCCGAATCGCCGAGATGATACCGGGTCTGACTGTCCAGGATCAGTGAGAGCAGAGTCGCGGCCAGCGCGATGACAGACAGGAGCCAGATACTGATGGGCCAGCGCAGTGCGTCCGCGGGTGCGTGCCGAAGGTCGCCCCTCTCCGCCAAAGACACGCGGGCGGGCGGCTCGGCAAGATCAGAACCCGCCGAACCGGGGGGCAGCGTGCCTGTTCTTTCGAGCATGTGTTAAAATTTGATAGATCACCCCACCTTGGGTCAAGCTTTGGCACAAGCACGCCACAACGACTTGGCAGGGAGGACAGTGGCTCAGCTCAGCCGCGCCCCTCGAAGGGCATGTTCGTGGCCTTGATGGTCATGAACAGCACATTCGCATCCAGGCTCAGGCTGTCCATGTAGAGGATGGCGCTGGCGACGTTGCGCACATCCATGGTGGGCTCGATCATCATCTCGCCATTGGGCTGCTTCACGCCCTGGGTCATGCGCTGGGTCATGTTCGTCGCGGCGTTGCCGATGTCGATCTGCCCCGCGCAGATGCCGTATTTCCGGCCATCCAGCGCCAGGGATTTCGTCAGCCCAGTGATGGCGTGCTTGGTGGCGGTGTAGGCGATGCTGTCGGGCCGCGGCGCATGCGCGCTGATCGAGCCGTTGTTGATGATGCGCCCGCCGCGCGGGTCCTGTTCCTTCATCATGCGGAAGGCCTGCTGGGCGCAGTAGAAGCTGCCGTTCAGGTTCACATCCACCACCTGGCGCCATTTCTCGACCGGCAAATCCTCCAGCAGGAAGCCCTGCACCCCCATGCCGGCGTTGTTGAACAGCAGGTCGCAGCGGCCCCATTCGGCCTTCACCCGCGCGAACAGCGCGGCCACGCTGTCGGAATCCCCCACATCGGTGGCCAGGGGCAGGGCATTGCCCTGGTTCGCGCCGGCCATGACCGCGGTCTCCTCCAGATCGGCCTGGCGGCGCGCGGCCAGCGCCACGCGGTAGCCCGCGCCCAGCAGGGCCAGCGCCGCCGCCCGGCCGATGCCCGTGCTCGCCCCCGTCACCACCGCAACCTTGCCCGTCATCGCGCGCCTCCCTCCGGCTTCATGTCGCGGCGCAGATTGCGCGCGGCGCGGCCGGGCCGCAATCTCACGGGGCCTTGCTGGGCGGCGGGTTCACCGCCCCGGTGTGCCACCTGCGCGGAGCCGACGCCACATGACCCTGACCTTCACCTGCGCCCCCGCCAACGCCACGACCAACCCGCCGCGCCGCCGCGCGCCCGCCGGCGCCTGCGACAGCCATTTCCACATCTTCGGCCCCTACGGGCGCTTCCCGCTCAGCGACGACCGCCCCTACACCCCGCCGCCCGCGCTGATCGCGCATTACCTGGACATGGCCGGCACGCTGGGGCTGACGCGGCGCGTGGTGGTGCAGGCCAGCGTCTCCGGCACCGACAATGCGGTGACCCTGGATGCGGTGGCGCAGCTGGGCCGCGCCGACACCCGCGCCGTGGTGGTGGTGGAGCCCGACGCGCCCGAGGCGCGGCTGCGCGAAATGGCCGAACAGGGCGCGGTGGGGGTGCGCTTCAACGCGGTCAGCGGCGGCGGCACCCCGGTCGAGGCGCTGGAGGCGCTGGCCGCGCGCATCGCGCCGCTGGGCTGGCACATCCAGCTGTTCCTCAGCGGCCGGGCGCTGGTCGAACTGGCGCCCCTGCTGGCGCGGCTGCCCGTGCCGGTGGTGCTGGACCACATGGCCGGCGCGCGCGCCGCCGACGGGCCGGACAGCCCCACCATGCAGGCGGCGCTGCGGTTGCTGGACACCGGCCGCGCCTGGGTGAAGCTGTGCGGCTACCGCGCCGCGCCCGCGCCCCATGACGGGATCGCGCCGCTGGCCCGGCGCTTCTTCGCCGCCGCCCCCGAACGCTGCGTCTGGGGCACCGACTGGCCCCACACCGGCTTCGCCAGCCCGGAGGAGATGCTGGACGACGGCATGCTGCTCGACTGGCTGCACGACTGGCTGGAGGAGGACGAGGCCGCGCTGCGCCGCGTCCTGGTGGACAACCCCGCCGCGCTCTACGCCTTCCCGGCGTAGCTCTTCTCCATGCCCGCCGCCGGGTCCGCCTGCGGGCCATAGGGCATGATGGGATAGCGCAGCCCGGCCTTGGCCAGGCCGATCAGCCCCTCGATCCCGCGCGCGAGGTCGGCGGGCGGGCAGGCCATCAGCATCTCGTCATCCGCGACGCCGCCGTAGCGGCGCTCGGCATAGCAGGGGATGGACAGGCACACGCTGCGGTCGCGCAGGGCGCGGCCCCAGCTGTCGGCGCAGGCGCTCTCGCCGGTGATCGAGAAGTCATAGCGGCGGTAGTTGCGCCACTGCAGCCCGTTGATGAACAGGATCATCTGCGCCGGGTTGGCGTAGAACAGGCAGACATCGGGCGGGTCGAGCCGGGCGCTGCGCAGCGGCGAGACCACCAGAGCATGGTATTCGGGGGCGACGCGGGGCATCTGCGCCTGGTGCGCGGCCGAGGCTTCGAGGTTCTCGAACCACACCCCCTCCATCTTGCGGCCCGAGAGATACAGGTCGGACGGCGCGTTCAGCCCGATCACCCCGCCGCAATTGGAGAATGCCGGCACGTTGTCATGCGTGATGGCCAGGGTGAAGCCGGCGATGCGCGCCTGGGTGACCAGCTGGCAGGTCGAGAAGCGTCGGCCCGTGGGCGGGCGGCGCAGGCCCTGGATGGCCTCCAGGTCCTGCGGCTCGCGGAACAGCTTCATCCCGATGGGCAGGGTGCGCAGCTTCAGCAGATCGGACAGCTGCGCGGCCAGCTGCGAAAGCTCGGCCGCGCCGGGCGGGGGGCGGTCGGTGACGCCGTCGGGCATGGGGCTTCCTCCATCTTGTGCTTTGCGCGCAGCCTGCCACGGCGCGGGCGGGCGGCGAAAGCCTGGAAGGGTGACAGCGCGCCGCCTCTGTGGCCTAAGATGACTTTCAGCCCATGGACCAGCTTGCCCCTCTCACCGCCTTCGACCTGACCCGCCCGGCCGAGCAGCGCTGCCCGCTCGTCTTCGCCTCGCCGCATTCGGGGCGGGACTACCCGCTGGAATTCGTGACGGCGTCGCGGCTCGATGCGCAGGCGCTGCGCCGCAGCGAGGACGCCTTCGTGGACGACCTTTTCGCCGCCGCGCCCAAGCTGGGCGCGCCGCTGCTGGCCGCGCGCTTCCCGCGCGCCTGGTGCGACGCCAACCGCGAGGCGTGGGAACTGGACCCGGGCATGTTCGACGGGCCGCTGCCGGCCTGGGTGAACAGCGGCAGCCCGCGGGTGGGCGCGGGGCTGGGCACGCTGGCCCGCGTGGTCGCGAGCGGCGAGCCGATCTACCGCCGCCGCCTCGCCTTCAGCGAGGCCGAGGCGCGGGTGCGCCACTGCTGGGAGCCGTTCCACGCGACATTGTCGGAACTGCTGGAGGAGACCCGCGGCCGCTTCGGCGCCTGCCTGCTGATCGACTGCCATTCCATGCCGGCCCAGCCGGGCCCGGCGCATGAGCAGCCGCATTTCATCCTGGGCGACGCGCATGGCACGGCCTGCGCGCCGCGCGCCACCCGCGCCATCGAGGCAGCGCTGCAGCGCATGGGCTACCGGGTGCGCCGCAACGACCCCTATGCCGGGGGCTACATCACCCGCCACTACGGCCGCCCGCGCGAACGCCAGCACGCCATCCAGATCGAGATCGCGCGCGGGCTCTACATGGACGAGGCACGCATCGAGCGGCACGTCGGCTTCGACCGGCTGCGCGCCGATCTGGGCGCCGTCATCGCCACGCTGGCCGAAGCGGACTGGTCCTTCCTGTGAGCGCGCCCGTGACCGCCCCGCCCATCCTGTTCGAGACGCCCGCGCCGCATGTGGCGCTGGTCACGCTGAACCGGCCCGAGGCACGCAACGCCATCAACGGCGCACTGGCGCAGGCGCTGGAGGCGGCGGTGGACCGGGTGGAAGGCGATGACGCGATCCGCGTCGCCATCCTGACCGGGGCCGGGCCCATCGCCTTCTGCGCCGGCGCCGATCTGAAGGAGGTGGCCGGCGGCGTGGATGGGCGGCAGACCGCGCGCGGCGGCCTGGGCGGCTTCGTGCGCGCGCCGCGGGCCAAGCCCTGGATCGCCGCCGCCCAGGGCCATGCGCTGGCCGGCGGGCTGGAATTGCTGCTGGCCT
>SKWC01000441.1 GCA_007129145.1 Rubritepida sp. | reverse complement strand
GCGGCCCGTGATGCCGCGCTCGATCAGCGCCTCCAGCACGGCGGCGTGGGCGTTCATGCCGCAGCAGATGTCGCAGGCCGAGACACCGACGCGGCCCGGGCCCTCGGGCCGGCCGGTCACGCTGGCCAAGCCCGATTCCGCCTGCACCAGCAGGTCATAGGCCTTCATGCCGGCGTATTCGCCCTCCTCGCCATAGCCCGAGATGTCCACGGTGATCAGGCGCGGGTGGCGTTCGCGCAGTTCCTTGCTGCCGAAGCCGGCGCGGCCCATGGCGCCGGGGGCGAGGTTCTGGATGAACACATCGGCCTTGGACAGCAGGCGCTCCAGCAGAGCCTTGTCCCCGGGGTTCTTGATGTCGAGGCAGATGCTTTCCTTGCCGCGGTTCAGCCAGACGAAATAGGTGAACAGCCCCTGGCAGGCGGCGTCGTAGCCACGGGCGAAGTCGCCCTCGGCGCGCTCGATCTTGATGACGCGCGCGCCGGCATCCGCCAGCCGCGCCGAGCAGGTGGGCGCGGCGACGGCCTGTTCCATGGAAACGACGAGAAGGCCGGTGAGGGGCTTTCCGGGGGTCATGCGGTTCCTCCTTGAGGCGCCGACCATGCCACCGCGCGGGAGCGGCGTTAAGCGCCGCTCCCGAAAGCTTTCCGCGACTCAGTAGCTGCGCGGCATCCCCAGCACATGCTGGCCGATGTAGCTCAGCACCAGGTTGGTGCTGATCGGCGCGACCTGGTACAGCCGCGCCTCGCGGAACTTGCGCTCCACGTCATATTCCTCGGCGAAGCCGAAGCCGCCATGGGTCTGCACGCAGGCCTCGGCGGCCGCCCAGGCGGCGTCGGCGGCGAGCATCTTGCCCATGTTGGCTTCCTCGCCGCAGGGCAGGCCGGCCTCGAACTTTTCCAGGCCCAGCTTCACGATGGCCTCGGCCGCGCGCATCTGGGCATAGGCCTTGGCGATGGGGAACTGCACGCCCTGGTTCGCGCCGATCGGCCGGCCGAACAGCACGCGCTCCTTGGAGTACGCCACCGACTTCTCGGTGAACCACTTCGCGTCGCCGATGCTCTCGGAGGCGATCAGCAGGCGCTCGGCGTTCATCCCGTCCAGGATGTAGCGGAAGCCCTTGCCCTCGACGCCGACCAGGTTCTCGGCCGGCACCTCCATGTTGTCGAAGAACACCTCGCAGGAATTGTGGTTCATCATCGTGCGGATCGGCCGGATGGTCAGGCCGTTGCCCAGCGCCTGGCGCATGTCCACGATGAAGGTCGAAAGCCCGTCGGTGCGCTTCTCGACCTGGTCCTTCGGCGTGGTGCGGGCCAGCAGCAGCATCAGGTCCGAGTGCTCGGCGCGGCTGGTCCAGATCTTCTGGCCGTTGACGATGTACTTGTCGCCCTCGCGCTTCGCGGTGGTGCGAAGGTTGGTCGTGTCGGTGCCGGAGGTCGGTTCCGTCACGCCGAAGGCCTGCAGGCGCAGCTCGCCGCTGGCGATGCCGGGCAGGTAGCGCTGCTTCTGCTCGGGGCTGCCGTGCTTGAGGATGGTGCCCATGATGTACATCTGGGCGTGGCAGGCCGCGCCGTTGCAGCCCTCGGCATGGATGGTCTCGAGGATGGCCGCGGCGGCCGACAGCTGCAGCCCCGCGCCGCCATATTCCTCGGGGATCAGCGCGCCGAGGTAGCCGGCCTCGGTCAGCGCCGTGACGAATTCGGTGGGGTAGCCGCGGCGGGTGTCCAGTTCACGCCAGTACTCGCCGGGGAAGCGGGCGCAGAGCTTGCGCACCTCCTCGCGGATCTCGGCGTGCGGGTCGGCGGCGATCAGGGGCTGGTCCATCGGGCATCTCCTCTGCCCGAGGGATTAGGGCCCGCCCGCGGGAAGGGCAAGGAGCGGCCTGTCCCTTCCCGCGCCGGATCAATAGGCGCGGCCGGCCGCCATGGCCGGGGTGGCGCCGCCGCGCGCCTCGGCCACGGCGGCCTGCAGGTCGGCCAGGTATTCCTCCGCGACCTCGGCGTGCAGCGGGTTGAGGTGCAGGTGGATGCCATCGGGCTCGGCCTGGCGCGAGACCAGCCAGCCGCGCGCGTCCAGCGCGGTGGCGACCGCGCCGATGGGCAGGGCGGGGTCGGTGCTGCGGAACACCAGGATGGCGTGGTTGCCGGGCAGCACCTCGAGGCCCGGGATGGTCGCGACCCCGGCGGCGATGGCGCGGCGGGCGTCCAGGATGCGGCGGGCGCAATCGAGGTAGCCGGCCTCGCCCAGATGCATCATCACCGCCCAGGCGGCGGCCACCGCGCCGCCCGGGCGCGTGCCCTGGGCGGTGTAGGCGGCGTAGGTGCCGCGCGCCCAGGCGCTGCTCTCGAAACGGTGGTGCTGGCGCAGCGCGTCGTCGCGCACCAGCAGCAGCGACGCGCCCTTGGGCGCCATGCCGTGCTTGTGGATGTCGGCGCTGATCGAGGTGACGCCGGGCACCGAGAAGTCCCAGCCCGGCAGGTTCACCCCCAGCCGTGACAGGAAGGGCGAGAGGAAGCCGCCCACGCAGGCATCCACATGCAGCCAGAGGTCGTGCTGCTGCGCCAGCGCGCCCAGCGCCTCGATGCGGTCGATGCTGCCGAACGGATAATTGGGCGCGGAGCCGACCAGGGCGATGGTGTCGTAGTCCACAGCGGCGGCCATCGCCATCACGTCGCTCTGGCGGTCGCGGTCGGTGCGGACGCGGCGCACCTCGATGCCGAGATACCAGCAGGCACGGTCGAAGGTCAGATGCGCGGTGTCGGGAATGACGATGTTGGGGTTCGCCTTCCCGGCGCGTTCCCGCGCGGCGAGCATGGCCAGGAAGATGCTCTCGCTGCCGCCGGAGGTGAAGGTGCCGCCCGCGCCCTCGGGGGCGCGCATCAGCGACAGCCCCATCCCGATCACCTCGCGCTCCAGCCGCGCGAGGCTGGGGAAGGCCCGCTGGCCGAGGTTGTTCTCGGTCCAGAAGGTCATGTAGGCCTCCTGCTGGATGCGCTCCAGCGCCTCGTCCAGGTAGTAGAAGAACACCGCCATGCGGCCGCGCTTCCAGGAGTAGTCGCGCGACTTGGCGTCGAGCAGCGCCTGCTTGAGGGCGGGCCAGTCCTGGCCTTCTGCGGGAAGTGCGCGCATGGGTTTCCTCCGGTTTCGCGGGCATGAAACCATGCGGGCGGGGCCGCGGCCAAGCGCCCTGATAATATTGCACGATTGCGCAGTTTGGCGGCATCCTGCGCCCCGCCGGGCGGGATTCCGCACGACGGGGGGACAGGCTCGAATGATCACGCCGGGCTGGGTGAAGCGCCAGATCGAGGCGCTGCTGACACAGTTCTGCGCGCGCTCGGGCAACGCGGCCTGGATCGGCATCGCCGACCGTATCCATTTCAGCCGCCCGGCCGGCGGCCCGGCGAGGCCCTGGCGGATGGGCGGCGGCTTCGCCAGCTTCGCCGGGCTCGACATCAACGAGGGCTTCGTCTGGGAGCCCGAGGACCCGGCCGCGCAGCCCGAACTCTGGCTGAACCCCGCGAAGCAGGGCTACCGGCCCATCTTCGAGCGCTTCGCGCAGCGCCGCTTGGGGGCTTCGGGGCTGGGCGGGCTGGGGCTCGACGTGGACCATGTGTTTCCCAAGGCCACCGCCATCGCCTCGACCATCCGCTATGTGCGGATGCTGGCCATCCCCTCGGGCGGCAACCGCGCGGCGGGGCGCACGGTGGAGAAGCACATGGTGGCGGGCGCGCGGGAGGCGCCGCGCGCCAAGATGACCCGCATGGCCACCTATGTGAGCATCGGCAAGGCGGCGGGCTTCGAGGGCTGGACCTCGCTGCCCGATTCCGACGATGCCTCGAGCAACATGGAGGCGGTGCGCGCCCTGTTCCTGCACCTGCGCGGCATGGGGCTGCGCGCGGACGTGCTGACCGCGCTGGACATGCGCCTCACTGCCCACCGGCTGACCAGCCTGCGCTGAACCGGCGCCTCCTGCGCCATCCGCGGGCAGCGCTGCCTGCTTCCTGGACATCCCACGCACCGATTCGCGTTTGCGGCCTGTCAACCCGCTTGCGGGCCGGCCCGGAACAATCCGTCATGGGATTGTGCATGGGAGCCATGCTCGGATCACAGGGGTCCGCGGGGCCGGCCGTCCGGATCGCAGCCCGCCTGGACCAGCGCAAAGGGAGACCGAGAGGACATGAATCTACGAAACGGCCTTGCCGCCATCGCCGCCGCGGCGACGATGCTGGCCTGGGGCGCGCAGGCGCAGCAGACGCTGCAGCAGGTGCAGAACCGCGGCCATCTGAACTGCCAGGTCGGGCTGCCGACGCCCGGCTTCTACGCGCTCGGCGCGGATGGCAACTGGTCGGGGCTCGACGTGGACATCTGCCGCGCCGTCGCCGCCGCCATCTTCAACGACCCGGGGCGCGTGCAGTTCCAGTCGGTGACCTCGGCGGTGCGCTTCACCTCGCTCGCCAACGGGGAGAGCGACCTGCTCTCGCGCACCACGACCTGGACCGCCGTGCGCGACACCCAGCTCGGCCTTGAGTTCACCGGGGTGAACTTCTTCGATGGCCAGGGCTTCCTGGTGCCGCGCGCCTCGGGCATCCGCTCGGCGCGGGAGCTGGACGGCGCGACCATCTGCGTGCTGACCGGCACGACGACCGAGCTGAACCTCGCGGATTATTTCCGCGCCAACAACATGACCTTCACCGCCGTCACGAACGAAAACGTGAACGTGCTGGTCGAGACCTACCTGGGCGGCGGCTGCGACGCCTACACCAACGACAAGTCGGGCCTGGCCGCCCGCCGCTCGGCCTTCCCCACCCCCGGCGACCACGTGATCTTGCCCGAGACCATCTCGAAGGAGCCGCTGGGCCCGGTGGTGCGCCATGGCGACCAGAACTGGGGCGACATCGTGCGCTGGGTGCTGATCGGCATGATCGAGGCCGAGGAGCTGGGCGTCACTTCGGCCAATCTCGACCAGATGCTGCAGTCGAGCAGCCCCGCCATCCGCCGCCTGCTGGGCGTGGAGGGCAACATCGGCGCGGGCATGGGCCTGCCGGCGGACTTCATGGTCCGGGTGATCCGCCACATCGGCAACTACGGCGAGGCCTATGAGCGCAACGTGGGCGAGAACACGCCGGTGGGCATCCCGCGCGCCAACTCGCTGAACGCGCTGTGGACCAATGGCGGGCTGATGTACGCCATGCCCTTCCGGTGATCCGGAAAGGCTGAGCCGAAGCGGGGGTGGCGCGACCGCGCCGCCCCCAACACCTCTCCTTCCGTCCGGAACCGAGCATGTCCAGCAGCACCGCAGGCCCGCCGCGCGGCGGCTCCATCCTGAACAACGAGACCTTCCGCGCCGTGGTCTACCAGGCGCTGGTTGTCATCGGCATCGCGGCGCTGCTGTGGTTCTTCATCTCGAACACCATGACCAACATGGCCCAGCGCGGCCTGTCGGCGGGGTTCGACTTCCTGGACGTGTCGGCCGGGTTCAACATCTCCTTCACGCTGATCCCCTACACGGAGGGCGACAGCTACTGGCGCGTCTTCCAGGTTGGCATCGCCAACACGCTGCTGGTCGCGGTCATCGGCATCGTGCTCGCCACCGCCATCGGGCTGGTCGTCGGCCTCGCGCGGCTGTCGAGCAACTGGCTGATCGGCACGCTGGCGCGCTGGTATGTCGAGATCCTGCGCAACACGCCGCTGCTGCTGCAGATCATCGCCTGGTTCTTCGG
>SKWC01000314.1 GCA_007129145.1 Rubritepida sp. | reverse complement strand
GTCGAGGCGATCGAGGCGGTGATCGGCCCCGTGGGCCGGCCGGTGCCGCCGGGCAGCGGGCCCGCGCCCACCCTGCGCAGCCCGGGGCTGATGCTCTCGCACTACGCGCCCAGCCTGCCGCTGCGCCTGGATGCGACAGGGGTGCGCGCGGATGAGGCGCTGCTCGCCTTCGGCCCCGCCCTGCCGGGTGCGGCCGTCACCGCGCAGCTTTCGGAAGCGGCGGATGCGACCGAGGCCGCGCGGCATCTGTTCGGCGCGCTGCGCCAGCTTGACGCCGAGGGGCAGCGCCTGGGCCTGCGCGGCATCGCCGCCATGCCGATCCCAGGCGGGGGGCTGGCGCCCGCCATCCGCGACCGCCTTGCCCGCGCCGCCGCGCCCCGGGGGTGAACACCCCCGCCGGGCTGTCTTGCCGTGCTGCCGCGCGCGCGTAATCTGCCGCCCGACAAGCCAGGAGGAAGCAAGCCATGTCTGAAGCGATCGAGGTGCGGAAGGGTCTCGTCGGGGTCTATGCCGACGACAGCGCCGTCTCGAAGGTGATGCCCGAGACCAACAGCCTGACCTACCGCGGCTATGCCGTGCAGGACCTGTGCGAGGAGGCGAGCTTCGACGAGGTCGCCTATCTGCTCTGGCATGGCGAACTGCCGACCGCGGCCCAGCTTTCCGCCTTCCAGGCCGAGGAGAAGGCGAACCGCGCGCTCAGCCCCGCGCTGCTGCGCGTGCTGCGCGACTTCCCCAAGGACGCGCATCCGATGGATGCGATCCGCACCGCTGTCTCCTTCCTGGGGATGGAGGATGCCGAGGCGAATGACGTGGGCGAGGCGGCGCAGCGGCGCAAGGCGATGCGGCTGCTGTCCAAGATCCCGACCGCGGTGGCCGCGACGAACCGGCTTTCCAAGGGGCTCGATCCCATCGCGCCGGACGCCGCGCTGCCCTTCTGCGAGAACTTCTTCCACATGGTCTTCGGGAAGGTGCCGCAGAAGGAGGTCATCAAGGCCTTCGACGTGAGCATGATCCTCTACGCCGAGCACACCTTCAACGCCTCGACCTTCGCGGCCCGTGTGGTCACCTCCACCATGGCCGACATGCATGGCGCGATCACGGCGGGCATCGCCGCGCTGAAGGGCCCGCTGCATGGCGGGGCCAATGAGGCGGTGATGCACATGCTGAAGGAGATCCCCTCGCCCGAGGCGGCCGAGAACTGGATCCAGGACAAGTTCGACCACAAGGCGCTGGTGATGGGCTTCGGCCACCGCGTCTACAAGACCGGCGACAGCCGCGTTCCCACCATGAAGAAGTATGCCGAGATCATGGCCGAGGTGGTGGGCGACAAGCGCTGGATGAACACCTCGGCGGTGCTGGCGAAGGTGATGCTGGAGCAGAAGAACATACACCCGAACCTCGATTTCCCGGCCGGCCCCGCCTACTACCTGATGGGCTTCGACATTCCCCTGTTCACGCCGATCTTCGTGTGCTCGCGCATCACGGGCTGGGCGGCGCATGTGATCGAGCAGGGCGAGGACAACCGCCTGATCCGGCCGCTGTCGCGCTACACCGGCCATGAGCAGCGCCCCGTGGTGCCCATCGCGCAGCGCTGACGCGACGCCCTGGCTGATCGGCGATCCGGGCCGGCGGAGGATGCTCCGCCGGCCTTCGTCTTGCGCGCATGCGGCGATGATTCGACGAGCGTGTGACGATTGTGTTTGACAGGCGCAAGGCGCCTTCCGATAGCGTTCGCAGCGCGCTTGCCGCGGTGCGATTCGGCGCTGATTCCACAGATGAAGCGCGGCATCGGGGCGGCAGGGGCGCGGAGCGAAGGAAACCGTCCTTGACCTGCCGTGTCGTCGTCCAGCCCCTTCCCGACCGGCACGCCGTCGAGCCTTCGTCGCGGTCCCGCGGGTGCCTTGCGCGCCCCATGCCCCGCAGCACCCAACCACCGCATTTGCGACCCTGCGCCAAGGAGAGCCGAGAGTGACCGAGAGCAGCGAAGACAGGCCACGCGTCCAGGCGATGGCCATCAGCCCCGGCGGGCGCCGCACCGCCAAGCCCGCAACCGCCCGTGCCCGCGTGGCGGCGAAGAAGCCGGCGGAGAAGGCCGCCGCGCCCAAGAAGGTGGAGGCGAAGAAGGCCGCGCCCGGGAAGGCTGAGGCGAAGAAGGCGGAAGCCCCGAAGCCCGCAGCCAAGCCCGCCAAGGCCGCCGCGCCCAAGAAGGCCGACGCCAAGAAGGCTGCCCCCAAGAAGGCCGCGCCGAAGAAGGCGGAAGCCCCGAAGCCCGCAGCCAAGCCCGGCAAGGCCGCGGCGCCCAAGAAGGCCAAGGCTAAGAAGGCAGCTGCGCCCGCCAAGAAGGCCGATGCCACCAAGGCCGTCGCGCCCGCGAAGAAGGCCGCTGCCGCGAAGCCTGCCAAGGCCGCCGCACCCAAGAAGGCCGACGGCGCCGCGAAGAAGACCCCGGCCAAGGCGGCCGCGAAGCCCGCCCCGAAGTCGGCCCCGAAGCCGGCCGCCGGCAACTCCCCCGATCCGAAGCGCGTCGAGGCAGCGCGCAAGGGCGCCGCGACCCGCGCGGCGAAGAAGGCCGCCACGGCAGCATCCCCGGCCGGCGAGACGCCGAACGGCTGATGGCTGGGGCCTGAGGCGTTCCTCAGCCGAAGGTCGTCAGCAGATCCTCGACCTGCGCCGGCGTCAGCCGGCGCGGGTCATGCGCCTTCAGCAGCAGCGCGAGCTTCGCCGCCTCCTCAAGCTCCTCGGCGGCGTTGACCGCATCCGCCAGCGTCGCGCCGCAGATCACCGGGCCGTGGTTCGCCAGCAGCACCGCCTTGGCGCGCAGCGCGGCCTCGTGGATCGCGGGTTCCATCGCCGCATCGCCGGGGCGGTAATAGGGGATCAGCGGCACCTCGCGCCCCGCGCGCATCACGAAATAGGGCGTGAGCGGCGGGATCACCCCATCCAGGCAGGAGATGGCGGTGGCGTGGGTGGAGTGCAGATGCACCACCGCCCCCGCATCCGGCCGCGCCGTGAGGAAGGCGCGGTGCAGGAACACCTCCTTGGTCGGGCGGTCGCCGCCGATGTGCCGCCACTCGGGGTCGAGCTTGCTGATCCGCGTCGCCTCCAGCCGCCCGAGGCTGCTGTTGGTCGGTGTCATGAGATAGCCATCGGCCAGCCGCACCGAGATGTTGCCCGCGCTGCCCACGCTGAAGCCGCGCTGGAACAGCGACGCGCCCAGCGCCACCAGCAATTCGCGCTGCACCTGCTCATTCATGCGGCGAAGGCCTTCAGGAAGAAGTCGCGCGCGCCGAAATTCCCGGACTTCAGCGCGAGGTGCAGCCCCTCCGGCGCGGCCTCCGCGGTGGCGTGGGTCCAGGGCACGCCCGGGTCTATCTCGGCGCCGATGCGCAGGGCGCGCACGCCCAGGCGCTGCACTACGGCACCCGAGGTCTCGCCGCCCGCCACCACCAGGCGGCGCACGCCGCGCGCCACCAGATCCGCCGCGACCATGGCCATGGCCTCCTCGACCAGCGCGCCCGCGGCGTCGCGGCCGAGCTTGTCCTGCAAGGCCGCCACGCGGTCGGGGGGTGCCGAGGCCGCGATCACCACAGGTCGCGCGGCATCCAGCCGGCCCTCCATCCACGCCCGCGCCTGCGCGGCCAGGGCAGCGGCGTCGGGGGTGGCCAGCGCGTCCAGTTCCAGCACCGGCACATGGTCGCGCGCCAGGCCGATCTGACCCAGCGTCGCGCGTGAGCAGGAGCCCGCGACCACCGCGCAAAGCCCGCCTGCCGGCGGCAGCGCATCCGCGTCGTCGCGTGCCGGCAGCAGCCCGGCGCGGCGGAAATTCTCTGGCAGGCCGAGCGCGATGCCCGAGCCGCCGGTGATCAGCGCGTGTTGCGCGCAGGCCTCGCCCAGGGTGAACAGATGCCCGTCATGCAGCGCATCCGCGATGGCGAAGCCGCGCCCGGCTTCACTGAGGCGCGCGATGGTGGCGCGCACCGCCGCCGGCCCCTGCTCGACCACGCCGAAGGGGATCAGCCCCACGCCGCGCCGCGCCTGGCGGCCCAGGACGCGCACCAGGCTGGGGTCGGTCATCGGGGTCAGCGGGTGGTTCTCCATCCCGCTCTCGTTCAGCAGGTGGCCGCCCACGAACAGGTGGCCCTGGTAGATGGTGCGGCCATTGGTGGGGAAGGCCGGGCAGGCGATGGCGAAGCCCGCCGCCAGCCGGTCCAGCAGCGCCTCGGCCACGGGCCCGATGTTGCCCGCATCGGTGCTGTCGAAGGTCGAGCAGTATTTGAACAGGATCTGCCGCGCGCCGCCCGCCAGCAGCGCCTCGCAGGCCGCGAGCGAGAGGGCCACCGCCTCGGCGGCGGGGATGGTGCGCGACTTCAGCGCCACGATCACGGCATCCGCCTCGGGCAGCGGGCCGTCGGGCACACCGATCACCTGCACGGCGCGCATGCCCTGGCGGACCAGCGTGCTGGCGAGGTCGGTGGCGCCGGTGAAATCATCGGCGATGCAGCCGAGCAGCGGCATGGGCGGGTCCTTCCTTGCTGCGCTCCGGTTTAGGGCCTGTGCGACCGCTGGCAACAGGGGTTGAAGCCCCGCCCAGGCCACGCGACATATCCCCCATGACCGACCGGCCCGACCCGCGGGAGCGCGAACGCCCCGTCCTCGACATGACCCCGGAGGGCGAATTCCGGGAAACGCCCGAGCCCTCGGCCATGGACAGGTTCCTGGCGCGCACCGGCGGCATCGCCATGCTGGTGCTGTTCGTCGCCGGCGGGCTGCTGCTGGCGGCGGTCGCGATCCTCGCCATCGGGCTGCTGCTGCCGGTCGCCATCGTGGCGGGGCTGGTGATGGCCGTGTCCATCTGGTGGCGCCGCCGCCGCCTGCGCCGCGCGGGCCTCGATCCCAACTCGATCTTCTTCGTGGTCCGGCGCTGAGCAGCGGGCGGCCGTTCGGACTGGACCCCGGGCGGGTCCGCGACGTCGGGCGGAATGGCGCGCCCCGCGAAGGGGGCGCGCCGCCGCCCGAATGGCTGTCGCCGCGGCATCGCCTCGTCCTCGGCCTGTTCGGCCTGGCGGGGCTGGTGGTCACCGGGCTGGCGGGGCTGACGGTTGTGGCCTTCGCGCTGCGCGCCGAGGCCCTGGCCGCGCTGCTGGCGCTGGCCACCCTCGCTTCGCTTCCGCTGCTCGGCCTCGGGCCGCTGCTCGATTGGTGGCGGCACCGGCGGCCGCGGCGCTGAGGCGCGTTCAGCCCGGCCAGCGCAGATCCACCCAGGACAGGTGCCCGCCCTTGCCGGCGCCGGTGTCCATGAACACCGCCTCGCCCCCCGCGCGGCCGGGGCGCCGCCAGGGGCGTCCGTCGGTTGAGCGCCGGTCATGGCCGCAGAACACCGTCAGGCCGGGCGGAATGCTGTCCACCCAGCGCAGCAGCCGCTCGGGATAGCCATCGGCCTGGGTGCTGCCGGTCACCTGGCCATAGAGCGCGCGCGCCAGCGCGCCTTCGGGGCGTTGCAGCGCCGCCTCGGGCGGCGAGGGTTGCAGCAGCATGGCCGGGTGGAAGGCGGCGTGCACGAACAGCCAGGGCCCCAGATGCAGCCAGGCCGGGGCCTGCACGATCGCGGCGCGCGCGGCTTCGCCCAGCTGCGCGCCATCGGGGTCGGCGCGCAGCTGCGACAGGGTGCGCGGCAGGGCGTCGGCGGGGCTGCGCACCTGCGCCCCCGCCAGCGCCCG
>SKWC01000054.1 GCA_007129145.1 Rubritepida sp. | reverse complement strand
GCCGCATGCCCATGCCCGCCAGCGCCGCGCCGCCCATCACCACCGCATCCGCGCCCTCCTCGGCTGCCTGCGCCACCGCCGCCAGCACCAGCGCCTCGACCCGGGCGGGGTCGGCCAGCGTCTCCTGCGGGGTGGCGGCCACGCCCAGCAGCGCGGCGCAGCGCGAGGCCAGGCCATGCTGGGCGATGCGCTCGCGGTAGGTCTCGACGCCGCCAAGCGTCACCAGGCCGAAGCGGCCGCCCAGCAGGCAGGCGGCCATGCAGGCGGCCTCGGTCATGCCCACCACCGGGCAGGGCATCATCTGCCGCGCCGCCTCCAGCGCGGTGTCATGGCTGACCGCCAGCAGCACACCATCCACCCGCCCCGCATGTTCGGCCAGCAATTCCAGCAGCGCATGGGCGGCGATGGCGTTCTCGGCGCGGGTGGCGATCACGGCCGGGCCGAAGCGCGGCGTGGCGGGAATGACCTCGGTGCCCGGGGCGGCGGCCGCGCGCGCGGCGGCGGCGCACAACTGCGTGATGGCATCGGTGGTGTTGGCGTTGGCGAGGAGCAGGCGCATGATTCCCGCAATCAAGAGGGAATTGCGATGGAAGCCAAGCTCGACCTGCCCTTCGACGCCGATGAGATGCTGGCGGGGCTGCGCGCCTGGGTGGAATGCGAAAGCCCGACCCATGACGCGGCCGCGGTGAACCGCATGATGGCGGTGGCCGCGCGCCACATGGCGCTGATGGGCGCGACCGTCGAGACCATCCCCGGCCGCATGGGCTTCGGCGATTGCGTGCGCGCCCGCTTCGCCTCCGACAGCGAGGAGAAGGGCGTGCTGGTGCTGGCGCATCTCGACACGGTGCACCCCGTCGGCACGCTGGCGAACGGCCTGCCCTTCCGCCGCGAGGGCGAACTCGCCTACGGGCCGGGCATCCAGGACATGAAGGGCGGCACCTATCTGGCGATCGAGGCGATCGGGCAGCTGATCCGGGCGGGCATCCCCACGCGCCGCCCCGTCACCGTGCTGCTGACCAGCGACGAGGAGGTGGGCAGCCCCTCCACCCGCGACCTGATCGAGGCCGAGGCCGCGCGCCACGCCGTGGTGCTGGTGCCCGAGCCCGCGCGGCCCGATGGCGGGGTGGTGACGGGGCGCTACGCCATCGCGCGCTTCAACCTGCGCACCACGGGCCGGCCCAGCCATGCGGGTTCGCGCCTGGCCGACGGGCGCAGCGCCATCCGCGAGATGTGCAAGCAGGTCGTGGCCATCGAGGAGATGACGACGGATGCCTGCACCTTCTCGGTCGGCGTGATCCATGGCGGGCAATGGGTGAACTGCGTCGCCACCCATTGCGACGCCGAGGCGCTGACCATGGCCAAGCGGCAGGAGGACCTGGACGGCGCGGTCGAGCGCATGCTGGCGCTGCGCAGCAACACCAACGACGTGGGGCTGGAGGTGCGCCGCGGCGTCACCCGTCCCGTCTGGGAGCCCGATGCGCGGGTGATGGCGCTGCACGCCACCGCCGAAGCGCTGGCGCAGCGGCTGGGCTTCTCGGTGCCCAGCCAGTCATCGGGCGGTGGGTCGGACGGCAATTTCACCGGCGCGATGGGCATCCCGACCCTGGATGGGCTGGGGATCGAGGGTGCCATGGCGCACACCCTGCAGGAGCATGTGCGCGTGGCCTCGCTGGCCTCGCGCGGCAGGCTGTTCGCGGGGCTGCTGCAGCTCGTGTGAGGTGCGGCCGGGGGCGGGCGCCGCCCACCCCCGGGCCGCGGGGCGTCAGCCGAGGGTGATGTTGGCGGCGCGGATCACGCCCTGCCACTTCTCGTTCTCGGAGGCGATGAAGCGGTCGAAATCGGCGCCGATCAGCGGCATGGGTTCGGCGCCGAGGGCGCGGATGCGCTCCTGCACGCCGGGCTCCTGCAGGATCTGGCCAACCGCGCCACGCAGCCGCTCCAGCGCCGGCGCCGGGGTGCGGGCGGGGGCCTGCAGACCGAACCAGGGGATGGCCTGGAAGCCCTCGATGCCGCTCTCGGCGATGGTGGGCACATCGGGAACGGCGAACCAGCGCTCGGCGCTGGTGACCGCCACGATCTTCAGCCGTCCGTCACGGATGGCGCCGAGATAGGCGGGCAGGTTGTCCACCGCCATGGTCACGCGGCCGGCCAGCAGGTCGGGCAGAATGGCGCCCGTGCCGCGATAGGGGACGTGGGTGATGTCCACCTCGGCGCGGAACTTCATGTACTCGCCCGACATGTGGCCCGAGGTGCCGTTGCCCGGGGTGGCGTAGGTGAGCTGGCCGGGCTGGCTGCGCGCGAGCGCCAACAGCTCCTGGAAGCTGTTTGCCGGCACGTCGCGGTGCAGGATCACGCCATTCGCGACGCCCATGACCATCGCGATCGAGGCGAAGTCGGTCTGCGGGTTGAAGGGCAGGTTCGGGTAGAGGAACTGGTTGATGCTGGCGGTGCCGATCGTCGCCATCAGCAGGGTGTGGCCGTCGGCCTCGGCGCGGGCCACCGCCTCGGCGCCGACATTGCCGCCGGCGCCGGCGCGGTTCTCCACCACGAAGCTCGAGCCGATCAAATCGGACAGGCGCTCGGCCATGATGCGCGCGGCGGAATCGGTGGCGCCGCCTGCGGTGAAGGGCACCACGATGCGCACGGCGCGCGACGGCGACCAAGCCTGGGCGCGGGCGGTGGCGGGCAGCAGGGCGGGCGCAGCAAGCAGGGGCAGCGCCAGAAGGCTGCGGCGATTGTGCATTGGATGTTCTCCCGGCATGTGTGAAGCCGCGCTGCTCATAACCCGGCATGCGGCTGCACGCCAGAACCGGCCGCGCCCTTGCGCCGCAAGGGCGCTTCTGTATGCCAAGGTCCGGGCGTGTGGCCCGCGGCAAAGGCTTCCTGATGTCCTTCTTCCGGCTCTATGCGCGCGTGCTGGCGCTGCTTGCCCCGGATCGCGGGCTGGCCTGGGGGCTGGCCGGGGCGGCGATCGCCATGGCGGCGCTGCAATTCCTCGAACCCGTGCTGTTCGGCCGGGTGGTGGACCTGCTGGCGCGCTCGGCCGTGCTGGGCGAGGCCGGGGTCTGGGCCGAGGCCGTCACGCTGCTGGCCATCTGGGGCGCGGTGGGGCTGACCGCCATCGCAACCAATGTCAGCCTTTCGCTGCTGGCGGACCGGATGGCGCACCGCAACCGGCTGCGCCAGGCGGCGCGCTACTTCCGCCATGTGCTGACCTTGCCGCTCTCCTACCATGGCGACGTGCAGTCGGGCCGGCTGATGAAGATCATGCTGGTGGGCTGCGACAACCTGTTCGGCCTGTGGCTCGGCTTCTTCCGCGAACACCTGGTCACCTTCCTGGGCGTCCTGCTCCTGCTGCCGCTGACCCTGCTGCTGAACTGGCGGCTGGGGCTGCTGCTGATCGGCCTGGTGCTGGTCTTCACCGTGCTGACCGCCTTCATCGTCAGCCGCACCCAGGCGGCGCAGACGGCGGTGACGCGCTTCCACAGCCGGCTGGCGGGCTCGGCCCAGGATGCGCTGTCGAACGTGATGGTGGTGCAGTCCTTCACCCGGATGCACAGCGAGACCGAGGCCTTCCGCGACATCACGCGCGAGGTGCTGCGCCACCAGTTCCCGGTGCTCAACTGGTGGGCGCTGGCGCATGTGATCAGCCGCGCGGCCTCGACCATCACGGTCATCCTGATCTTCATGCTGGGCACGCTGCTGCACCTGCGCGGCCAGGCCACGGTGGGCGAGATCGTGAGCTTCATGGGCTTCGCCACCCTGCTGGTGGCGCGGCTGGAGGCCGCGGTCACCTTCGTCGCCACCATGCTGCTGCAGGCCCCCGCCCTGCGGGAGTTCCTGGAGGTGATGGATGCGCAGAGCAGCGTGCCCGAGCGCGCGGACGCGCAGGAGGTCGGCCGCGCCGAGGGGCGCGTCGCCTTCGAGGAGGTGCATTTCGCCTATCCGCGCGGCGCCCCCGTGCTGCATGGCCTCAGCTTCGCCGCGCGGCCGGGCCAGACCATCGCCCTGGTGGGCGAGACCGGGGCGGGCAAGACGACCTCGATGCAGCTTCTGCAGCGGCTGTGGGACCCGACCGCGGGACGCATCACCCTGGACGGGCAGGATCTGCGCGAACTCTCGCTGGACAGCCTGCGCCGCAACATCGGCGTGGTGTTCCAGGAGAGCATGCTGTTCAACCGCACCATCCGCGAGAACCTGCTGGTCGGCCGGCCCGAGGCCACCCAGGAGGAGATCGAGGCCGCCTGCCGCCTGGCCGAGGCGCATGACTTCATCCTGCGCCAGCCGCACGCCTATGACACGCTGGTGGGCGAGCGCGGCTCCAGCCTCTCGGGCGGGCAGAAGCAGCGGCTGGCCATCGCCCGCGCCCTGCTGAAGGACCCGCCCGTGCTGATCCTGGACGAGGCGACCTCCGCGCTGGACGCCGCCACCGAGGCGCGGGTGCAGAAGGCGCTGCGCGCGCTGATGGCCGGCCGCACCACCTTCATCATCGCGCACCGCCTGTCCACCGTGCGCGACGCCGACGAGATCCTGGTCTTCGAGCATGGCCGCATCGTGGAGCGCGGCGGCTTCGACGCGCTGGTGGGCTCGGGCGGGCGCTTCGCCGATCTGGTGCGCACGCAGCTGACCGGCATGGCGCCGTGAACTACCGCCACGCCTTCCATGCCGGCAATTTCGCGGATTGCATGAAGCACGCGCTGCTGGTCTGGCTGCTGCGCGCCCTGCCCCGCAAGCCCGCGCCCTTCCGCGTGCTGGACAGCCACGCCGGGCGTGGCCGCTACGACCTGGATGCGCAGGAGGCGGCGCGCACCGGGGAATGGAAGCGCGGGATCGGCCGGCTGCTCGACATCGAGGACGGGCCGCTGGCCGACTACGCGGCGCTGGTGCGCGCCGATGGCGGCTACCCCGGCTCGCCGGCGCTGGCGGCGTCGCTGCTGCGCGAGGATGACCGGCTGTCCCTGGTCGAACTGCACCCCGAGGACCACGCCGCGCTGCACGCCCTGTTCCGCGCCGATCCGCGCGTGGCGGTGCACCGGCGCGACGCCTGGGAGGCGCTGGCGGCGCTGACCCCCTTCCCCGAGCGGCGAGGGCTCGTGCTGATGGACCCGCCCTTCGAGCTACCGGGCGAGTTCGAGCGCCTGGCGGCGGGCATCGCCACGGTGCATCGCCGGGCGCGCGGGCTGGTGCAGGCGGCCTGGTATCCGGTGAAGGGCCGCGCCCCGGTGCGCGCCTTCTGGGCTGCGCTGCGCGAATCCGGCATCCCGGACATCCTGGCGGCGGAACTGCACCTGCGCGAGCCGCTGGACGCGGCGCGGCTGAACGGCTGCGGTCTGGTCGTGGTCAACCCGCCCTTCGGCTTCGAGGCGGCGGCAACCGCCATCCTGGCCGCGCTGCATGAGGAATTGGGCGAGGGCGAGGCCGGCTCGGGCTGGAGCCTCACCCGCATCACGGAGGAATAGCCGAAGCGTGGCCCGCATCACCGTTCATGGCGCCGGGGCCTGGGGCACGGCGCTCGCCATCCATGCCGCCCGGCTGGGCCACGAGGTCGCGCTCTGGGCGCGCGACGCATCCCATGCCGCGGCGATGTGCGCGGTGGGCGAGAACCAACGCCGCCTGCCCGGCGCCCGCTTCCCTGCCGGGTTGAGCGCGACGGCCGAGCCCCCCGCGAGGGCGGAGTTGCTGATCCTGGCCGTGCCAATGCAGCCGCTGCGCAGCGTCCTGGAGCGCCTTCCCG
>SKWC01000452.1 GCA_007129145.1 Rubritepida sp. | reverse complement strand
TGCAGGGTCAGCATGGCCGCCCCGGCCGGGCCCAGGGCGCGCACCGCCCCGGCCACGGTGTTCGGGATGTCGTGCAGCTTGAGGTCGAGGAACACCGGCGCGAGGCCGCGCAGCCGCGCCAGCGCCTCCGGCCCGGCGGCGCAGAACAATTCGAGGCCGAGCTTGAGCATCCCGGCCGCAGGGAGAACGCGGGTCGCCATCGCCTCCGCGGCGCCCAGGCCGGGCAGGTCGAGGGCGAGGATCAGGCGTTGGTCGGGCGAGGTGGGGCGGGCCAGCATGCGCCCGCGATAGACCAGATCCCGCCGCGCGTCAGCCGGCCTCGCCGGGGTCGCGCCCGCCATTGACGCGGATGCGCAGCTCCTTGCCGGGGCGGAAATGCGGCATGCCCTTCTCCGTCACCGCCACGGCGGCGCCGGTGCGGGGATTGCGACCCAGCCGCGCGCCGCGATGGCGGGTGGTGAAGGCACCGAAGCCGCGCAGCTCCACCCGGTCGCCGCGGACCAGGGCGGCACCGATCTGGTCGAACACCGTGTTCACCAGCAATTCGATGTCCGGCTGGCGAAGATGCGGGTGCTGGGCTGCCAGATAGGCGATCAGCTCGCTCTTGGTCATGGCTGTCTCAACCTTATGCCAAACGGCATTGCAGCGGCCCTGCACGGCGTTTGCAAGCATGGAATTCGGGGCTGCGGCATTCCTACCGGGCCGGGGGCAGGCCCGGCCACAGGCCTTCCTCCCGCAGCAGGCGCGCCGCTCCGGCCCAGAACGCATCCGCCACGGCGCCCAGGGCGCGTTCCGCCGCGCTGCGCCCCTCCAGCTCCCGCAGGCGGAGACTGGCCGGGACGCCATGGGTTTCGGCCAGCCAGGCACGCGCCTCGATCTCGCCGCCGATCGCGTCCAGCAGTCCGGCTTCCAGCGCCTGGCGCCCGGTCAGGACGCGACCATCGGCCAGGGCGCGCACCCGGGCCTCGGGCATGTCACGCGCCTCGACCACGCGGGCGACGAATTGCGACTGCATGTCCTCGATCACCGCCTGCAGGGCCGCCCGGCCTTCCTCGGTCAAGGGACGGAAAAGGCTTGGCTGGTCCTTCAGCGCGCCGGTGGTGATGGTCTCGGGGCGGATCCCCAGGGATCGCAGCAATTCGGACAGGTCGAAGCTCTGCAACAACACCCCGATCGAGCCGGTCACGGTCGATTCCCGCGCGAAGATCCGCTCGGCCGGCAGCGCGACCATGTATCCGGCGGAGGCCGCCGTGCCCCGCAGCACGGCCACGACCGGGATGCCCGCGGCACGGACGCGGGCGATGGCCGTGTGGAAGGCCTCGCCGCCCGCCACCGACCCGCCCGGGCTGTCCACCGCGACGATCAGCGCCCGCATCCGGCGCTCGCGCGTCGCGCGGTCCAGGGCTTCCAGCAGGCGGCGGTCCTCGGTGATCGTGCCGGCCAGGTTCAGCCGCAGGACATGGGCGCCGCCGAAGCCCGGGCCGTCGAGGCCATCGGTCCGGGCCAGGAACAGGCCGACGGCCAGCAGCAGCCCGAGCAGCAGGGCGGCACGCCAGAAGCCGAGCTTGCGCTTTAGGCGCCGGCGGTCGAGGAGCAGATCGGGTTCGAGGCTCATGATCCGCAATAGATAGCGGTGAAGCCGCCGGTGCAGGAGTCCCCCGGGCGCCAAGCGAATATCCCCGGCCCGCGACGGGCCGCATGCTACCGCCGGGATGAAGTCTGCCATATTCTGCATACGTCGGGACCGTCCTGGCGCTGGGACTGTTCTGACGGCCGCGGGCAGGCGCTCCAGACCGGGCGTGAAGGAAGGGAGAGCGCGGATGAGCCTGGATGCCGGGACGCCTTGCCGGGTTTCCGGAAACTTCGCCGCCCACGCCCTGGCGCTGGACGGCCCGCTGCTGATCACGGCGCGGCGCTTCGGCGATGCGCGCGGGTATTTCACGGAAACCTACTCGCGCCCGGATTTTCTTGCGCTCGGCATCGCGGATGCGTTCGTGCAGGACAATGAATCCCTCTCGCAATCCGCGGGGACGATACGCGGCCTGCATTTCCAGCGCCCGCCGCGAACCCAGGCGAAGCTGGTGCGGGTGCTGCGGGGGCGCATCCTGGATGTGGCGGTGGATCTGCGCGCCTCCTCGGGCTGCTACGGCAGGCACGTCGCGGTGGAACTCGCCGCCGGGGACGGGCGGATGCTCTATGTGCCGGCCGGGTTCGCGCATGGCTTCGTGACGCGCGAGGCCGACACGGTGATCGCCTACAAGGTGAGCGACAGCTACGCGCCCGACTGCGACATGGGCCTCGCCTGGGATGACCCGGCGCTGGAGATCGACTGGGGCGTGTCGCCGGAGGAGGCGGTGGTTTCCGACAAGGATCGCCATCATCCCCGGCTGGCGGCGCTGGGGCCGGTGTTCTGATGCGGCTGCTGGTGATCGGCTGTGCGGGGCAGCTCGCCCGGGCGCTTGTGCGGGCCGGCAGCGCGGCCGGCCATGCCGTGACGGCGCTGGGCCGCCCGGGTTTCGACCTGGCGGATCGGCCCTCCATCGCCCCGGCCCTGGCGGCGGCCGCCCCCGATCTGGTGGTGAACGCTGCCGCCTACACCGCCGTGGACCGCGCGGAGGCGGAGCCGGAGGCGGCCTTCCGGCTGAATGCCGAGGCGGCGGGCTGGCTGGCCGAAGCGGCGGCCGCGCGGCATGTGCCCTTCGTTCACGTCTCGACGGATTATGTCTTCGATGGCGCGGGCGGCGCCCCTTATGCGGAAGACACGCCGCCCAATCCACTGGGCGTCTATGGCGCATCGAAGCTGGCCGGCGAGGACCGCGTCCTGGCAGCGCATTCGCGCAGCCTCGTGCTGCGGACATCCTGGCTGTGCGGCACGGAGGGCGCCAATTTCATAAAGACCATGCTGCGCCTCGCCGCCGAGCGCCCTTTGCTGCGGGTGGTGGCCGACCAGCACGGCGCACCAAGCTTCGCCAACGACCTGGCGAAGGCGATCCTGCGCCTCGCGCCCGGGCTGGTCGCGGCGCGCGCGGGCGACCCCGCCTTCGGCCTGTTCCACCTGACGGGCGCGCCCCACACGACATGGCATGGCTTCGCCGAAGCGATCCTGGACCGGGCGGCGCTGCGGGGGCATCCGCGGCCGGCGCTGGAGGCCATCACGACCGCCGAATACCCGACGCCGGCCCGCCGCCCCGCCGATTCACGCCTCGACTGCGGCAGGATCGGGCGGGTGCATGGCATCGCTCCGGCCGATTGGCGCGTCGCCCTGGACGATTGCCTGGACGCATTGGTGGGACCTCTGCGGGAGGGGGCGCGATGAAGGGGATCGTACTGGCCGGCGGGGCCGGAACCCGGCTGCACCCGGCCACGCTGACCGTCTCGAAGCAGCTGCTGCCGGTCTACGACAAGCCGATGGTGTATTACCCGCTGTCGGTGCTGATGCTGGCGGGCATCCGGGAGATCCTGGTGATCTCCACCCCGCACGACATGCCCCTGTTCCAGCGCCTGCTGGGCGACGGCGCGCGCTGGGGCATCCGCCTGTCCTACACGGTGCAGGAGCGCCCGGACGGCATCGCGCGGGCCTTGACGCTGGGGGAGGAGTTCCTGGCAGGGAGCCCCTCGATGCTGGTGCTGGGCGACAACCTGTTCTTCGGCCATGAGATCTCGGCGCGGCTGCGCGAGGCCTGCGCCGCCGCCCGGCAGGGCGCCGGCGTCTTCGCCTATCGGGTGGCTGATCCGGAACGCTATGGGGTGGTGGAGTTCGACGCTGCGGGCCGCGCGCTGAGCATCGAGGAGAAGCCCAGGCAGCCGCGCTCCGACTGGGCGGTGACCGGCGCCTATGTCTATGACGGCCGGGCGCCCGCCATCGCGCGCGGCCTCAAGCCATCGGCGCGCGGGGAGCTCGAGATCACCGATCTCAACCGCGCCTATCTGGAGGAAGGGACGCTGCGCGTCACCCGGCTCGGGCGGGGCTATGCCTGGCTCGACACCGGCACGCATGACAGCCTGCTGGAAGCCAGCGAGTTCGTGCGCGCCATCGAGAAGCGCACCGGCCAGAAGGTCGCCTCCCCGGAGGAGGTGGCGTGGCGGATGGGCTTCATCGACGCGGCGCAGCTCGCCGCGCTGGCCGCGCCGCTGCGCAACTCGGGCTATGGCCGCTATCTGGAGGGGCTGCTGGCCTCGGAAGGCCATGAGCCATGACGGTCCTGATCACCGGCGGCCTTGGCTTCATCGGCTCGGCGGTGGTGCGGCGGCTGATCCGCACCACGGACGAGGCGGTGGTGAACATCGACAAGGAGACCTACGCCGCCAGCCACGATGCGCTGGAGGAAGCGCGCGGCCATCGCCGGCACATCCACATCCGCGCCGACATCTGCGACGCCGAGGCGATGCGCGCCGCCTTCGCCGAATGGCGGCCGCATGTGGTGATGCATCTGGCGGCCGAGAGCCATGTGGACCGCTCGATCGACGGGCCGGCCGAGTTCATCCGCACCAATGTCGTGGGCACGCAGGTGCTTCTGGAGGCGGCGCGCAGCCATTGGGCCGGCCTGGAAGGAGCGGAAAAGGCGGCCTTCCGCTTCCACCATGTCTCGACCGACGAGGTGTTCGGCGCGCTCGGGGCCGATGACCCGCCCTTCCATGAGGCGACCGCCTATGACCCGCGCAGCCCCTACAGCGCGTCCAAGGCCGCGTCGGACCACCTGGTGCGGGCGTGGCGGCACACCTATGGGCTGCCTGCCTTCGTGACCAACACCACCAACAACTACGGGCCCTGGCAGTTCCCCGAGAAGCTGATCCCGCTGGTGGCGCTGAATGCGCTCGAAGGGCGGCCGCTGCCCGTCTATGGCGACGGCGCGAACATCCGCGACTGGATCCATGTGGACGACCATGCCGAGGCGCTGTGCCTCGCGGCGCTGAGTGCCGGCAGGCCGGGCGAGACCTACTGCATCGGGCCGCGGCAGGAACGCACCAACTTGCAGGTGGTGACGGCCATATGCGCCGTGCTCGATCGGCTGCGGCCCGATCCGGCCGGCCCGCGGGAGCGGTTGATCACCTTCGTGAGCGACCGGCCGGGCCATGATTTCCGCTATGCGATGGACCCCTCCCGCGCCGAGGCGGCGCTGGGCTGGAAGCCCCGCCGCAGCTTCGAGGCGGGTCTGGAACACACACTGGCGTGGTATCTGGACCATGCGGAGTGGTGGCGCCCGATCCGCGAAAGCCGCTATTCGGGGCAAAGGCTGGGAAGCACGATCCAGAGTCGGGCCTCGACTATTTCCACCAGTTGATGGCAGCGATGAGTGACCTTCCCCGTAATTGACCTTCCCCCCTGACTGGGATCCATCTGAGATGAGAGAGTTGTCCTCCTTGGAAGGCGGCATGAATGCCGAGGAAGCGCCACACGGCGGAGCAGATCATTGGCCTGCTGCGGCAGAGTGAGGTCGCGCTGGCGCTGGGGCGAACGGTGGGGGAGATCTGCCGCGCGCTTGGGGTATCTGAGGCGAGCTTCTACCGAAGGCGGTCCGAGTATGGCGGCCTGAAGGTGGACCATGCGCGTCGGCTGAAAGATCTTGAGCGCGAGAACGCGCCGCTGAAGCGGGCGGTGGGGGAGCTGACGCTCGACAAGCTGATCCTGAAGGAAGCCGCGGAGGGAAACTTCTAGGCTCAGGACTCATTGCCTGAGCCAGAAGATGATGATGGCGGCGAGAGTGATGGCGCCGAAGAAGGTGGTGGCGCAGCGGTCGTAGCGGGTTGCGATGCGGCGCCAGTCCTTCAT
>SKWC01000001.1 GCA_007129145.1 Rubritepida sp. | reverse complement strand
CAGGCGCCGACCGAGCAGCAGCGCGCCACCCTCGCCCGCGCCCAGCAGCTGCAGGCGCAGACCCGCGGCTGTGCGGCGGCCTCGGCGCTGCCGCGCAGCTCCGACCGGCCGGTGGACCCGGGGCCGGTGCCGCTCGAATCGGTGGAGCCCGCGCAGTTCCGCCAGCTTCTCGGCAGCCTGGCGCCCGGCCGCTTCAGCGACCCGCTGATCTCCGGGGACGGGATCCTGCTGCTCATGGTCTGCTCGCGCGAGCGGCTGGAGGAGGAGCAGTTCACCGCCGATGTGGCGCGCCAGACCATCCTGCGCGAGCGCGTCGAGGTGGTCTCGCGCCAGCTCCAGCGGGAATTGCGCCGCCGCGCCGTCATTGACACCCGCAGCTGAGCCCACGCCCGCCGCCCTGCCTCCGCTGCCGGAGGTGGTGCGGCGGCACGGGCTGGATGCCCGCAAGGCGCTCGGCCAGCATTTCCTGCTGGACGAGGTGGTGTGCGCGCGCATCGCGGCCATCCCCGGCGATCTGGCCGGCCGCCATGTGCTGGAGGTGGGCCCCGGCCCCGGTGGGCTGACGCGCGCGCTGCTGGCGCGACCCATCGCGCATCTGACCGCGGTCGAGCTGGACGAGCGCGCCATCGCGGCGCTGGCCGATGTCGAGGCCGCCCATCCCGGCCGCCTGACCGTGCTGCGCCAGGATGCGCGGCGCTTCGACGGCGCCGGCGCCCTGCCCGCCCCCCGCCAGGTGGTGGCGAACCTGCCCTACAATGTCGGCACGCCGCTGCTGGTGGGCTGGCTGCGCGAGGCCGCCGCCTGGGAGCGCCTGACGCTGATGTTCCAGGAGGAGGTGGCGCTGCGCATCGTCGCCGCGCCGGGCACCGAGCACTACGGGCGGCTCGCGGTGCTGGCGCAATGGGTGGCCGATTGCGCCATCGCGCTGCGCCTGCCGCCCGGCGCCTTCCGCCCGCCGCCCAAGGTCCACTCCGCCGTGGTTGTCGTCACACCGCGCCCCGAGCAGCCCGCCCCGGCGCTGTTCCGCGCGATGGAGCGCGTCACCGCCGCCGCCTTCGGCCAGCGCCGCAAGATGCTGCGTGGCGCCCTGAAATCGCTGGGGCAGGCCGAGGCGCTGCTGGCGGCGGCGGGCATCGCGCCCGAGCGCCGCGCCGAGGAGGTCCCGGTGGTGGGCTTTGCCGCCCTCGCCCGCGCATGGCTGGCGCGGGACGGCGCCGCGGGCCAGGATGTTGGCGGAATGCAACGGGAGAATCAGCCATGAAGCGGCTTCAGGTCGGGCAGGTCAGCATCAGCAGCGTCGAGGAGCGCGCCGGCCCCTGGCGCACCCCGGCCGAGTTCTTCCTGAACTGGGACGCCGAGGCCCAGGCCGAGAACCTGGCCACGCTGGAGCCGGAGGTGATCGACCGCGCCTCGGGCAAGATGAACATCACCTACCGCAGCTATGTGGTGCGCACGCCCCAGCATGTGATCCTGGTGGACACCTGCACCGGCGAGGACAAGGGCTATCCCGCGCCGATGGACTTCCCCAAGCAGCCCTGGCGCGACAACCTCGCCGCCGAGGGGCTGACGCCGGAGGACATCGACTACGTCTTCTGCACCCATCTGCACATCGACCACAGCGGCTGGAACACGAAGCTGGTGGACGGGCGCTGGGTGCCCACCTTCCCCAACGCCAAATACATCTTCCACAAGGGCGAATACGCCGCCTGGGAGGCACTGGACCGCGCCGGCATCGAGAAGCCCGGCGGCCAGGGCGGGGTGTGGCGAATGAACTGCCTGCCCATCGTCGAGGCCGGCCAGGCGCTGCTGGTGGACGAGGGCTTCACCCTGGACGACTGCATCAGCCTGATCCTGACGCCCGGCCACACCGCCTGCCACTGCTGCCTCGCGATCAGGAGCGGCGGGCAGGAGGCGATCATCACCGGCGACCTGATGCACCACCAACTGCAATGCACCGACCCGACTTTGTCCACGGTGTTCTGCTGGGATGCAGGGGAGGCCGAGACCTCGCGCCGGCGCATCTTCGAGCAGGCGGACGGCACCGACACCCTGCTGCTGCCCATCCACTTCCCCACCCCCGCGGCCGGGCGCGTCCGCCGCAAGGGCGGCGGCTATGAGTGGCGCTTCCTGCGCGAATAGCGCCCCGCGCCGGGCCCGCGATCCCATTGGGCAAGCAGCGCGGGCGTCAGCAGCAGCGTGACCGGGGTGGCCACCGTCAGCCCGCCCGCGATGGCGGTGGCCAGCTGCACCCAGTACTGCGTGGAGGGCGCGCCCCAGCTGAGGTCGCGCCCGGTGAAGTCTATCGTCAGCGCCAGCACCATCGGCAGCAGGCCGATCACGGTGGTCACGGCCGTCAGCAGCACCGGGCGCAGGCGCTGGGTGCCCGCGCGCAGCGCCGCCACGCGCGGGCCCAGCCCGGCGCGGCGGTGCTCGTTGTATGAATCGATCAGCACGATGTTGTTGTTCACCACGATGCCGGCCAGCGCGACCACGCCGATGCCGCTCATCACCACGCCGAAGGCCTCCTGCCGCACCAGCAGCCCCAGCAGCACCCCCGCGGTCGAGAAGATGATGGCGCTCAGCACCAGTGCCGCCTGGAAGAAGCTGTTGAACTGCGTGAGCAGGATCAGGAACATCAGCGCCACCCCGGCGAAAAAGGCGGCCTGAAGGAAGGCCATGGCCTCGGCCAGATCCTCGGCCTCGCCGCGGAAGCTCACCTCCACCCCGGCCGGCAGTCCGGCGGCGGGAAGTGCCGCGGCCAGGGCGGCGATCCGCTCATTCGCGCCGAACCCCTCGGCCACATCGGCCGAGACCGTGAAGGCCGGCCGGCCGTCCACGCGGCGCACGATCTCGGTCGCCGGGGCTGCCTCAAGCCGGGTGAAGTTGCTGATCGGGACGAGGCCGAGGGGCGTCATTACCCGCATGGCGGCCAGATTGCCCACGGTGCGCGCCTCGGGCGGGAAGCGCAGGCGCAGCTCCACCTCCTGGTCGGTGAAATCGGGCCGGTAGCGCCCGAGCAGCACGCCATTGGTGACCAGCTGCGCCGCCGTGCCCACGGTAACGATGTCGGCGCCGTAGCGCGCCGCCTCCTCGCGGTCTATGCCGAGCCGCACCTCCACCCCGGGCGGCGGGCGGTCGTCGGAGACATCCTTGAACCCGCCCAGCGCCGCCATCAGGGCGCGCACCCGCTCCACCGCGGGGCCCAGCAGCGCCGCGTCGCGCGCGGCGATCTGCAGCTGCACCGGCTGCCCCGCGGCCGGCCCGCGCTCCTGCTCGCGCAGCTGGATGTCGAGCCCCGGGATGGTGGCGGCGCGCGCGCGGATCTCCTCGACCAGCGCCGAGGCGGGGGCGCGCAGACGCCAGTCGGTCAGGTCGAGCTGGATGCTGCCCACGGCATCGGCGGGCACATTGGCCTGCATGCGCGCCTGCACGGTGCCAATGGTGCGCGCATAGGCGGTGGCCACGCCCGGCTGCCCGGCGATCGCCTCCTCGACCAGCCGCACCAGGCGGTCGGCCTCGACCACCGACAGGTCGCCCGCCGTGCCCACCTGCACCTGCAGGAACTCGGGCTCGACCGCCGGGAAGAAGGTGACGCCGCGGCCATATTCGGCATAGGCGAGCGCCGCGCCGCCGAACAGCGTGACGGTGGCGGCGAGGCTGGTCCAGGGGTTGCGGATGGCGGCCAGCAACCCGCGCCGATACAGCCGCGAGCCGCGCGGCAGCGCGGACGGGGCGGGCGGTGGCGCCCCGCCGCCGCGTCCCAGCACGCCACCCAGGACCGGCACGAAGACCAGCGCCATCAGCAGCGCCACGCTCAGCGTGATCAGCACCGTGATGGGCATGAAGCGCATGAACTGCCCCGCCACCCCGGGCCACAACAGCAGCGGCACGAACACCGCGAGCGTGGTCGCGGTCGAGGCCGCCACCGGCCAGGCCATGCGCACGGCGGCGCGCCGGAACGCCTCGGCGCGCGGCGTGCCCTCGGCCTGCAGCCGCGCGGCGAGTTCCACCACCACGATGGCGCCGTCCACCAGCATCCCCACCACCAGGATCAGGGTGAACAGCACCACGATGTTCAGCGTCAGCCCCAGCGCGTAGAGCGCCAGCACGCCGGTCAGGAAGGCGCCCGGGATGGCCACCGCCACCAGCACCGCCGCCCGCGTGCCCAGCGTCACCACCATCACCAGCATGACCAGCAGCACCGCCGCCAGGACGTTGCTCTCGAGGTCGCCCAGCAGGGTGGCGATGTCCTCCGCCTGGTCCTGCAGGAAGCGCGCGCTCAGGCCGCCCGGCCAGCCCAGCTGCTGGCGTTCCACCACCGCGCGCACCTCCGCCACGGTGTCGATCACATTGGCGCCCGAGGCGCGGCGCACTTCCAGCGCCAGGGCGGGTTC
This sequence comes from Rubritepida sp., assembly GCA_007129145.1. Classification (GTDB taxonomy): domain Bacteria; phylum Pseudomonadota; class Alphaproteobacteria; order Acetobacterales; family Acetobacteraceae; genus Roseococcus. The sequence goes on along the minus strand of SKWC01000001.1, from coordinate 1,411 downwards.
GCCATCCACCCGGGCGAAGCCCTCGGGGTCGGTGAATGTCTGGCGCACCACCGCCACATCCTGCAGCCGCACCACCGTGCCATCGGCCACGCGCACCGGCATGGACAGCACGTCGAGCGGCCCCTCGATCAGCCCGGGGATCGAGACGGGGATGCGCCCCGCCCCCGTGTCGAAGGCGCCGGCGGCGATCATGCGGTTGTTGCGCTCGACCGCGCGCGCGACCTCCTCATAGGAGAGGCGGTAGGATTCCACCGCCACCGGATCCACCAGGATCTCCAGCAATTCGCGCCGGTCGCCCTGGATCACCACCTCGCGCACGCCCGGGAGGCCCTCGATCTCGTCGCGCAGCCGCCGCGCGGTGTCGAGCAGCGCGCGCTCCGACACCGCGCCGGACAGCGTGACCGTGACCACCGGGAACAGCGAGAGGTCCATCTCGGTCACCACCGGCGCCTCGGCCCCCGCGGGGAGTTCGGTTCGCGCCAGATCCACCCGGTCGCGCACATCGGTCAGGGCGCGCTGGTGGTCGCCGCCGGCGCGGAACTCCAGCGTGATGTTGGCGAAGCCCTGGCCCGACTGCGCGCTCATGCGGCGCAGCCCCTGGATGCCCTGCAGCTGGCGCTCCATCGGCCGCACCAGCAGCCGCGCGCTGTCCTGCGCCGAGATCCCCGGATAGGCGATGCGCACCATGAAGATCGGGATCTCGATGTCGGGCGCGGCCTCCTTGGCGATGCGCGCGTAGGAGAGCGCGCCGGCGAACAGCGCCAGCGCCAGCAGCAGCAGCACGGTGCGCGGCCGGGCGAAGGCGGCGCCGATCAGGCCGCTCATTCGCTGCCCGGGGCCTGTTGCGGCGCCTCGCGCGCCTCGACGCGCTGGCCGGCGGTGACGAAGCCGGGACGGATCGTGATCAGCCGCAGGCGTTCGGGCAGCCCGCCCACCCAGACGGCATCGGCGCGCGCGCGCACGAGCGCGATGGGGTGGAACAGCACCACGCCGTCATCGCCCACCGCATGCACCCCGATCCGCCCGCCATCGTCCAGCGCGATCAGGGCGGGCGAGATGCGGTGCGCGCGCACCGTCTCGATGGGGATCACCACCTCGGCGCTGACGCCCGAGGGCAGCGCGCCATCGGGGTTGGACAGCTCGATCTCCACGCGGAAGGTGCGGGTCGCGGCTTCGGCCAGCGGGGCGACGAAGCGGATCACGCCCGCGACCGGCGCCTGGCCCACCAGGCTGACGCGCGCCTCCCCGCCCGGGCGCACCCCGGCCAGGGAATGCTGCGGCACCTGCACCACGGCGCGCAGGATGCGGTTGTCCACGATCTCCAGCGCCTCTCCGCCCACCGCCAGGAAGTCGCCCGCCTCGGCCATGATGCGGTTCACGACCCCCACAATAAAAACACACAGCACGGTGT
>SKWC01000403.1 GCA_007129145.1 Rubritepida sp. | reverse complement strand
TGGCGGGGCTGGAGGCGCGGGCGGCGGCCAGCGCCGATCCGCTCTCGGCGGCCATGCCGCTGTTTGCCGGCCCCGCACAGGGCGCGGCACAGGGCGCGGCGCCGGGCCCGGTGCTGGAGGCGTTGCAGAAATTGGATCCGGACTCGCTTTCCCCGCGAGATGCTCAGGATGCGCTGTATCGTCTCAAGGCACTCGCGGGCGGCGCGGAAGGGCTGTAGGATGACGGGATGATTTCGGCCAGCCCGCCGCCGGGCCAAACAACCCTGTCGCTGAACTTGCTGACGGACGGGGTGCCGTTGCCGCGGGATGTCGCCCTCGGGGTGCTTCGCCGCTGCCTTGGCCGCATGCAGGCCGAGGTGCAGCAGGCCTTCGAGGCGCGGGAGACGGGCGGCCTGGGCGCGGCGCGCCGCCTGTCGGAGCGCATGGACCACGTCATGCGCGCCATCCTGGACTATGGCGCGGCCATGGTCCCGCCCATGCCCGGCACGGCGGGCATTGATTTCGCCCTGGTGGCCACCGGCGGCTACGGCCGCGGCGTGCTGGCGCCGCATTCCGACATTGACCTCCTGTTCCTCACCCCGCGCGAGCCCGGCGCGCGCACCCGCCGCCTGATCGAGTTCATCCTCTACCTGCTCTGGGACCTCGGGCTGAAGGTGGGGCACGCCACGCGCAGCGGCTCCGAATGCCTGGCCGCGGGCGCGCGCGACATCACCATCCTGACCGCGCTGGTGGACCGCCGCTTCCTGGGCGGGGATGCGGCGATCTACGCCGATCTCGAGACCTGCTTCGAGACGCATCGCCGCGACACCGGCATCGCCCCCTTCCTGGCCGCCAAGCGCGCCGAGCGCACCGCCCGCCACGCGCGCTACGGCGACAGTCCCTTCCTGGTCGAGCCGCATGTGAAGGAAGGCCGCGGCGGGCTGCGCGACCTGCAGACGCTCTACTGGGTGGCGCGCTTCGCCTTCGGCGTCGAGAAGATGCCCGGGCTCGTCGGCCCCGACAGCCCCGGCGGCGGCCTGTTGACCGAGCGCGAGGCGCGCGCCATCCGCCGCGCCTGGAACTTCCTCTGGACGCTGCGCTTCCACCTGCACTACGTCACCGGCCGCGCCGAGGAACGCCTCACCTTCGACCTGCAGCCCGTGGTCGCCGCACGCATGGGCTACACCCGCCACGGCGCCCAGGACGGCGCCGAGCGGCTGATGAAGCACCTCTTCCTCAACGCCCGCGACGTGGTGCGCTTCACCCGCGTGCTGGAACCCGCGATCGAGCGCGCAGCACTCGGCGCACCGGCCGCCCGGCGCGACGGCGATGGCGCGCTGGCCGCGCAGGGCCTCGCCTTCGCCGACGGCAAGCTGGTGGCCGCCCCACCGGACCGCGACTTCTCGCGCGAGCCGATCCTGATGCTGCGCATCGTCAAGGCCGCGCGCGACCGCTGCCTCGAGATCCACCCGCTGGCCATGCGCGCCCTGATCCGCCACGCGCGCCAGGCCGACCGGCTGCGCGGCGATGCCGAGGCAAGCCGCCTCTTCCTCGACCTGCTGATGGGCAAGAATGCCGCGAAATGGCTGCGGCTGCTGAACGAGGCGGGCTTCGTGGGCCGCTTCCTGCCCGAATGGCAGCGCATCACCGGGCTCATGCAGTTCGACACCTACCATGTGTTCACGGTGGACGAGCACAGCATCGAGGCCATCGGCGTGCTGCAGGAGATCGAGGCGGGAACCCTGGCGCAGATCGCCCCGGTCGCCACGGAGCTCGCCGGCCAGTTGCAGTCGCGCCGCGCCCTCTATGTCGCCACCCTGCTGCATGACGTGGCCAAGGGCCGCGGCGGCGACCACAGCGAGATCGGCGCGCGCCTCGCGCAGGAGATCTGCCCGCGGCTTGGCATGTCCGCCGAGGAGACCGAGACCGTCTCCTGGCTGGTGCTGCACCATCTGCTGGTCAGCCAGACCGCCTTCAAGCGCGACATCGAGGACCCCAAGACCATCCTCGACATCGCCGAGCAGGTGCAGTCGCCCGAGCGTCTGCGCCTGCTGCTGGTGCTGACGGTGGCGGATATGCGCGCGGTCGGCCCGCGGGTGTGGAACGCCTGGAAGGCGACCCTGCTGCGCGAGGTCTATTGGCGCGTGAGCGAGGTGCTGGCCGGCGGCATGACCGTGCCCGAGCGCGACGTGCGCGTGGCCCGCGCGCGCGACGCCGCCCTGGCCGCCCTGCCCGACTTCACCGCCGCGGAGCGCGAGCGTTTCCTCGGCCTCGGCTATCCCGGCTACTGGCTGTCCTTCGACGCCGAGACCCATGCCCGCCACGGCCGCATGATCCGTGAGGCCGAGCGCAGCAGCGCGCCGCTGATGGTGCGCTCGCGCGTGCTGCCCGAGCGCGCGGTGACCGAGATCACCGTCTATTGCGCCGACCATCCGGGGCTGTTCAGCAAGATCTCGGGGGCGCTGGCGGTGGCCGGGGCCTCCATCGTGGATGCGCGCATCCATACGCTCACCAACGGCATGGCGCTCGACACCTTCTGGGTGCAGGACAGCGCCGATGGCGCCTTCGACGCGCCGCACCGCCTGGCGCGGCTGTCGGTGCTGATCGACCAGGCGCTGTCTGGGCAGCTCAACCTGCCGGCCGAGATCCGCAAGGTCCGGCGCGAACCCGCGCGGCTGGCCGCGGTCACCGTGCCGCCGCGGGTGGTGTTCGACAATTTCGCCTCCAACACCCACACCGTCATCGAGGTGAACGGGCGCGACCGGCCGGGGCTGCTGCACGATGTGACGGCGGCCATCTCGGAACAGGGGCTGCAGATCGCCTCGGCGCACATCACCACCTATGGGGTGCGGGCGGTGGACGTGTTCTATGTGAAGGACGTCTTCGGCCTGAAGATCGAGAATGAGCGGAAGCTGGCCCCGCTGCGCGCCGCGCTGCTGGAGGCGCTGGTGCCGCCCGAGGCGCAGGGGACGGGTGGCGGTGCGATGCTGGTGCATGAGGCGGCGCAGCGCGCTTGATGGCGCGGGGCTGACGGGGCCAGCGTGACGGGGGCCAGCGTGACGGGAGCCAACTGATGCTGCGCGCCGTCGCCACCATCGGCGGCTGGACCATGGCCAGCCGCATCCTCGGCTTCGCCCGCGACATGCTGATCGCGGCGAAGCTCGGCGCCGGCCCCATGGCGGACGCCTTCTTCGTCGCACTCAAGCTGCCCAACCTGTTCCGCCGCCTGTTCGGCGAGGGCGCCTTCAACGCCGCCTTCGTCCCCGCCTTCGCCGCCAGCCTGACGCGCGACGGCCCCGCGGCGGCGCAGCGCCTGGCCGAGAACATGGCCGGCATCATGGGGCTGTGGCTCGCGCTGCTGACCGTGCTGGGCATCATCCTGATGCCGCAGCTCCTGGCGGTGCTGGCGCCGGGGTTCACCGCCCGGCCCGAGCAATTCGCGCTGGCGGTGGAACTGACGCGGATCACCTTCCCCTACCTGCTGCTGATCTGCCTCACCGCGCTGGTCTCCGGCGTGCTGAACGGGCTGTCGCGCTTCGCCGCGGCGGCCGCCGCGCCGGTGCTGTTCAACATCACCGCCATGGCGGCGCTGCTGGGGCTGACACCCTTCGTGGCCAGCCCCGCCCATGCGCTCTCCTGGGGGATCATGGCCTCGGGTGCGCTGCAGCTGGCCCTGGTGTGGTGGGCCGCGCGCGCGGCGGGCATGGCGCTGAACCCGCTGCGCCGCCCCGAACTCGATGCGCCCGAGCGCCAGGTGCTGCGCCGCATGGTGCCCGGCGTGCTGGGTGCCGGGGTGACACAGCTCAACCTCGCGGTGGATGTGGTCATCGCATCGCTGTTCCCGGCCGGGGCGGTGTCCTTCCTCTATTACGCGGACCGGGTGGCACAGCTGCCGCTGGGCGTGGTGGGCGCGGCCATCGGCACGGCGCTGCTGCCGCTGCTGGCCGCGCATATCGCAGCCGGGCGGCGGCTGCAGGCGCATCGCAGCCAGAACCGCGCCATCGAGATCTCCCTCGCACTCGCGCTGCCGGCGGCGGTGGCGCTGGCGGTGCTGGCGGCACCCATCCTGGGCGTGCTGTTCCAGCGCGGCGCCTTCGACGCCGCCGCCACCGCCGAGAGCGCGCGCGCCCTCATGGCCTATGCCACGGGGCTGGTCGCCTTCGTGCTGGTGAAGGCGCTGACGCCGGGCTTCTTCGCGCGCGGCGACACCCGCACCCCGGTGCTGGTGGGTGTCGGGGTGGTGGCGCTGAACCTGGCGCTGAACCTGTTCTTCCTGTGGTGGGGCGCGCTGGGGGCGGCGGGCATCGCGCTGGCCACCTCGATGGCGGCCTGGGTGAATGTGGCGGTGCTGGCCTGGCTGCTGCTGCGCGCGCGGCATTTCCGCCTGGATCGCCGCCTGCGCCGCACCGCCCCGCGGCTGCTGGGTGCTGCGCTGGCCATGGGCGCGCTGCTCGGCCTGCTGGCCTGGCTGTGGCCCGTGGCGCCCGGGCTGATGGGCGCGCCGCTGCTGGCGCTGTTCTGCGCCCTGGGGGCGGCGGCCTATTTCGGCGCGGCCCATGCGGCGGGCGGGCTCGATCTGCGCGAACTCGCAAGGATGCTGCGCCGCCGCAGGAGTTGACTTGCCCGCCCCTGCGGGCAAACCCTGCCGCCCCAGCCAGTGTCACGGAACCATCCATGCACCGCGTCTTTTCCGGCATCCAGCCCTCCGGCGTGCCCACGCTCGGCAACTACCTCGGCGCCATCCGCAACTGGGTGCCCATGCAGGATCGCCACGACTGCCTGTTCTGCATCGTGGACCTGCACGCCATCACCGTCTGGCAGGAACCCGCGCAGCTTCTGGCCCAGACGCGCGAGATGGCGGCGACGCTGCTGGCCTGCGGGCTCGATCCGAAGCGCTGCGTGCTGTTCGTGCAGAGCCATGTGACGGCGCATGCCGAACTCGCCTGGATCTTCAACTGCGTGGCGCGGCTGGGCTGGCTGAACCGCATGACGCAGTTCAAGGACAAGGCCGGCAAGGACCGCGAGGCCGCCTCCGCCGGCCTTTATGTCTATCCGAACCTCATGGCCGCCGACATCCTGGCCTACAAGGCCACATCCGTGCCGGTGGGCGACGACCAGCGCCAGCATCTGGAACTGGCCAACGACATCGCCCAGAAGTTCAACCACGACTACGGCACGGAGTTCTTCCCGCGCATCGAGCCCTTCATCCAGGGCGTGGCGGCGCGGGTCATGAGCCTGCGCGACGGCACGAAGAAGATGTCGAAGTCCGACCCCTCGGACCAGTCGCGCATCAATCTCAACGACGATACCGACACCATCGCGCTGAAGATCCGCCGCGCCCGCACCGACGCCGAGCCCCTGCCCGGGCATCTGGCGCAGCTGGAGAGCCGGCCCGAGGCGCGCAACCTGGTGGGCATCCTGGCCGCCGTGACCGGCACCCTGCCCGAGAATGTGCTTCGCGAGCATGAGGGCCAGGGCTTCGGCGCCTTCAAGGAGGTGCTGACCGAGGCGCTGGTGGCGCATCTGTCGCCCATCCGCGCCGAGATGCTCCGCCTGCTGCAGGACGCGCCGGCACTGGATGCGGCGCTGCGCCAGGGCTCCGAACGGGCCGAGGCGATCGCGCGCCCCGTGCTGGCCGAGGTGAAGCGGCTGGTGGGGTTCCTGCCGCGGGGGTGAGCCTCAGCCCTGCTGGAACATCACCAGCAGGGCGTCCTCCAGCAGCGGCCCGTCGTCATAGGCCTCCAGCGCCTCCTCGACGAAGCCGGCATAGCCGTCGCCGCCGCGGCGCAGGAAGTTGTTGGTGGCGATGCGATAGGCGCGCGCGGGATCGAGCGG
>SKWC01000294.1 GCA_007129145.1 Rubritepida sp. | reverse complement strand
GGAGGCGGGCGCGGCGGACCTGCCCTGGGCGGCGCTGGCGTTGCTGCCGGTGGCGGCGGCCGGCATCGGCTGGCTGACCGCGCGCGTCACCGTGGCGGGCTGGCTGCGCCGCCTGCCCTGAGCTGGGTCAGCCCAGCTTGTGGTTGGCCAGCCGCTCGATCGCCTGGACCAGCCCCGAATGGTCCCAGCCCGCGCCGCCCATCGCCGCGCAGGCCGAGAACATCTGCTGCGCGGTGGCGGTGTTGGGCAGCGCCACGCCCAGTTCCTTCGCGGATTGCAGCGCGAGGTTCAGGTCCTTCTGGTGCAGGGCGATGCGGAAGCCGGGGTCGAAGGTCCGGTTGATCATGCGCTCGGCATGGACTTCCAGGATGCGGCTGTTGGCGAAGCCGCCCATCAGCGCCTGGCGCACCTTGGCGGGGTCCGCGCCGGCCTTGGCGGCGAAGACCAGCGCCTCGGACACCGCCTGGATGTTCAGCGCCACGATGATCTGGTTCGCCACCTTGGTGGTCTGCCCCGCGCCATTGGGCCCCACCAGGGTGATGTTCTTGCCCATCGCCTGGAACAGCGGCAGGGCGCGGTCGAAGGCGGCGTCCGGCCCGCCCACCATGATGGTGAGTGCAGCGTTCTTCGCTCCCACCTCGCCGCCCGAGACCGGCGCGTCCAGGTAGTCGCAGCCCGCGGCGTTGATGCGGGCCGCGAAATCCTTGGTCGCGGTCGGGCTGATCGAGGACATGTCGATCACCAGCTTGCCGGGCGAGAGCCCCTCCAACACGCCACCAGCGCCGAACAGCGCGGCCTCCACATCGGGGGTGTCGGGCACCATGATGATCGCCACCTCGGCCGCGCGCACGGCGGCGGCCGCATCGGCGGTGATGGTGAAGGCGGCGCGCGCCTCGGGCTTCAGGCTGGCGCGCTCGGGCGCCAGGATTTCATGGCCGGCCTTGGCCAGGTTCTGCGCCATGGGCAGGCCCATGATGCCGAGGCCGATGAAGGCGATCTTCATGGGCGTTATCCTCCCTTGTTGGTTCAGTTCCGGTAGGGCGCGAGCCAGCCCAGGCTCTCCAGCGTGCCGCCGCGCGGGCGGTATTCGCAGCCGATCCAGCCACGGTAGCCCAGCGCGTCGATGCGGCGCAGCACGAAGTCCCAGTTCACCTCGCCGGTGCCCGGCTCGTTGCGGCCCGGCGTGTCCGCGATCTGCATGTGGGTGGCGTAGGGCAGCACGCGCTCGGTCAGGCGGGTGACGTCGCCCTCGATGATCTGCGCGTGGTAGAGGTCGTGCTGCAGCCCCACGCGCTCGGGCCCCAGCGCCTCGATCAGCGCGATGGCGTCCTCGTAGCGGTGCAGGAAGTAGCCGGGGATGTCGCCGCGGTTGATCGGCTCGACCAGCGGCTTGATTCCCATGGGCGCGCAGGCATCCGCGGCGTGGTCGAGGTTGGCGGCCATGGTGGCGAAGAGCCGGTCGCGCGGGGCGTCCGCCGGTGCCAGGCCGGCCATGACGTGCAGCCGCTGGCAGCCCAGCTCGCCGGCATAGTCCAGCGCGCGCTTCAGCCCCTCGCGGAACTCGGCGCGGCGGTCGGGCAGGCAGGCCATGCCGCGCTCGCCCGCCTCCCAATTGCCGGGCGGGACGTTGAACAGGCACATGGTCAGCCCCTCGCCTTCCAGCCGCCGGCGGATCTCGGCGGCGGGGAAGTCGTAGGGAAAGAGGAACTCCACCCCCTCGAACCCCGCCGCGCGGGCGGCGGCGAAGCGGTCGAGGAAGCGGAGTTCCTGGAACAGGAAGGAGAGGTTGGCGGCGAAGCGCGGCACCTCAGGCATTCCCCGCCAGATAGTCCATCGCCGCCTTCACCCCATTCGCCTTGAAGGGCACGCCGGCCAGCCGCATGCCCATCTCCACGCCCGAAAGCGTGCCCATCAGCGCCAGGTCGTTGAAGTCGCCCAGATGGCCGATGCGGAACACCCGGTCGTTCAGCTGGCCCAGGCCGTTGCCCAGGCTCATATTGAACTTCTCCAGGATGGCGGCGCGCAGGCCGTTGGCGCTGTGGCCCTCGGGCAGGCGCACCGCGGTCAGGCTGGAGGAGTAGTGCCGCGGCTCCAGGCACTGGATCTCCAGGCCCCAGCCCTGCACGGCGCGGCGCGTCGCCTCGGCGTGGCGGTCGTGCCGGGCGAAGACGTTCTCCAGCCCCTCCTCCAGCATCATGTCCATCGCGGTGTCGAGCGCGTAGAGCAGATTGGTGGCGGGGGTATAGGGGAAGTAGCCGGTGGCGTTGGCCGCCAGCATGGGCTTCCAGTCCCAGAAGCTGCGCGGCAGCTTCGCCGTCTCGGTGGCCTTGAGCGCCTTCTCGCTGACCGCGTTGAAGGACAGGCCGGGCGGCAGCATCAGCCCCTTCTGGGAGCCGGCCACCGTCACATCCACACCCCAGGCGTCGTGCTTGTAGTCGATGGAGCCGAGCGAGGAGATGGTGTCCACCATCAGCAGCGCCGGGTGCCGGGCCGCATCCATGGCGGCGCGCACCTCGTCCACGCGGGTGGTGCAGCCGGTGCTGGTCTCGTTGTGCACCACACAGACCGCCTTGATGGCATGCGCCTTGTCGTCGGCCAGCCGCGCCTCGATGGCGGCGGGGTCGGCGCCGCGGCGCCAGTCGCCCTTGAGGAACTCAGGCTTGAGGCCCAGGCGCTCGGCCATCTCGCGCCAGAGGCTGGCGAACCAGCCGGTCTCGCTCATCAGCACGCGGTCGCCGGGGGAGAGGGTGTTGGCCAGCGCCGCTTCCCATGCGCCGGTGCCCGAGGCGGGGTAGATCACCACCGGCCCCTGGGTCTGGAACGCCAGCTTCACCTTCTCCAGGACGCGCAGGCCAAGGATGCCGAAATCCGGGCCGCGGTGGTCCATGGTCGGGTTGTCCATGGCGCGCAGCACGCGGTCGGGCACGTTGGTGGGCCCGGGAATCTGCAGGAAGTGGCGACCGGCGGTCGGCTTCGACTGGTAATAGGCCATCGGGGGGGTGCTCCTTCTGATGCATGCTTTGCCCCAAGCTTCCGAAACTGCCAATGCCGTTCCGCAAAGGCCGGGGCTAGGCTACATCCGAAGCATGAACGCCATCGCCGCCCGCATCGGGGATTCCCGCCTCGCCGAACGCCTCCGCCGCGAAACCGAAGGGGAGGTGCTGTGGTCCGCCGCCGATCGCGGTCGCTACGCCACCGACGCCTCGATCTACCAGATGGAGCCCTTGGGCGTGCTGCTGCCGCGCAGCGCCGCCGATGCCGAGGCCGCCATCGCCATCTGCCGCGAGGAGGGCGTGCCCGTGCTGCCGCGCGGCGGCGGGACCAGCCAATGCGGCCAGACGGTGAACCACGCGCTGGTGCTGGACTGCACGAAGCATCTGCGCCGCGTGCTCTCGGTGGAGGGCGACACCGCCCGCGTCGAGCCCGGCATCACGCTCGGTGCGCTGAACGAGACGCTGAAGCAGCACGGGATGTTCTTCCCCGTGGACCCCTCGACCTGGCAGCGCTGCACCATCGGCGGCATGGCGGGGAACAACTCCTGCGGGTCGAAATCCATCCGCTACGGGCTGATGGCGGACAATGTGCGCGGCATCGAGGCCATCCTGGCCGATGGCAGCCGGCATTATTTCGGCGAGGGCAGCCCGAACACCGAGCTGGTGGCCCGGCTGCACGCCCTGGGCGAGCGAGAGGCGGCCGAGATCGCCACGCGCTTCCCCGAGCAACTGCGCCGGGTGGGCGGCTACAACCTCGACGCCCTGACGCCCGAGGCGCGCCGCAACGGCCGGGGCAACCTCGCGCGGCTGCTGGTGGGCAGCGAGGGCACGCTGGGCTTCTCGGCCGCGCTCGACCTGCGTCTGTGGCCGATCAAGCCGCGCAAGGTGGTGGGCATCTGCCAGTTCCCGAGCTTCCGCCGCGCCATGGAGGCGGCGAAGCACCTGGTCACCCTCGACCCCGAGGCGGTGGAGCTGGTGGACCGCACCATGATCGACCTCGGCCGGTCCATCCCGATCTACCGGCCGATCATCGAGCGCATGATCATCGGCGAGCCCGACAGCCTGCTGATCGTGGAGTTCCACGGCCAGGAGGACGGGCCGCTGCTGGCCGGGCTGGCCCGCCTCGAGGAGATGATGGGCGACCTGGGTCTGCCGGGCATGGTGGTGCGCGCGACCGACCCGGGTTTCCAGGCCGAGGTGGCGGAGGTGCGCGAGGCCGGGCTCAACATCATGATGAGCATGAAGGGCGACGCGAAGCCGGTGTCCTTCATCGAGGACGCGGCCGTCAGCCTCGACGACCTGCCCGACTACACCGAGCGCCTGACCGCCGTGTTCGACCGCCACGGCGTGAAGGGCACCTGGTACGCCCACGCCAGCGTCGGCTGCCTGCATGTGCGCCCGGTGCTGAACATGAAGGACGGCGGCGACGTGCGGAAGATGCGCGAGATCGCCGAGGAATGCTTCGCCCTGGTGCGCGAATACAAGGGCAGCCATTCGGGCGAGCATGGCGACGGCATCGTGCGCTCGGAATTCCACGAGCCGATGTTCGGCAGCCGGATCGTGCGCGCCTTCGAGGCGGTGAAGGAGGAATTCGACCCCCAGGGGATCATGAACCCCGGCAAGATCACCCGCGCCCCGCGCATGGATGACCGCGGCCTGTTCCGCTACGCGCCGGGCTACGCGGCCGAGCCCGGCATCACCCCCGCGCTCGACTGGTCGGCCTGGCCCGGACCGCAAGGCGGCCTGCTGGGCGCGGTCGAGATGTGCAACAACAACGGCACCTGCCGGAAGTTCGACGCGAACGTCATGTGCCCCTCCTACCGCGTCACGCGGGAGGAACAGCACCTGACGCGCGGCCGGGCCAACACGCTGCGGCTTGCGCTGACGGGGCAGATCCCGGGCGGCATCGCGAGCCCGGAGGTGCAGGAGGCCATGTCGCTGTGCGTGTCCTGCAAGGGCTGCAAGCGCGAATGCCCCACGGGCGTGGACATGGCGCGGATGAAGATCGAGGTGCTGGCCGCGCGCAACGCCGCCCAGGGCGTGCCGCTGAAGGACCGGCTGATCGCCACCCTGCCGCGCTGGGCGCGCTTCGCCGCCATGCTGCCGGTGGTGGCCAATGCGCGCGAATGGCTGCCGGGGGCGAAGGCGCTGGGCGAGCGCTGGCTCGGCCTTGCGGCCGGGCGCAGCCTGCCGCGCTTCCGCCGCGACGTGTTCCGCGACGCCGAGGCCGTCGAGGGCCAGTCCGGCCGCGAGGTGCTGCTGTTCACCGACTGCTTCAACCGCCATTTCGAGCCGGAGAACCCGCGCGCCGCGGTGCTGGTGCTGGCCAAGGCGGGCTATGCGGTGCGCCCCGCCGCCGGCCAGGGGCGCCCGCTGTGCTGTGGGCGCACCTATCTCGCGGCCGGGATGGTCGAGGAGGCGCGGGCCGAGGCGCGGCGCACCCTGGCGGCGCTGTCGGGCTCGGATGCGCCGGTGATCGGCCTCGAACCCTCCTGCCTGATGACGCTGCGCGATGAAATTCCCGCCCTGCTGCCGGGCCCGGAGGCCGAGGCGCTGGCGAAGCGCGCCTTCCTCGCGACGGAATTCCTGGAGCGCGAGGACCGCTTCCCGGCGCTGAAGCCCATCGAGGGCGTAGCGCATATCCATGGCCATTGCCACCAGAAGGCCTTCGGCGCCTTCCCCGCCGCGGTGAAGGCGCTGCGCCGCATCCCCGGCCTGACGCCCAAGCCCATCGCATCCTCCTGCTGCGGCATGGCGGGCGCCTTCGGCTATGAGGCGAAGAACCTGGAGGCGTCGAAGGCCATGGCGGAACTGTCCCTGCTGCCGGCGGTGCGCGCCGCGGCAGC
>SKWC01000267.1 GCA_007129145.1 Rubritepida sp. | reverse complement strand
TTGCTGCTGAAGGTGGTGTTGCCCGCGCGCTTGGGTTCGTTGTGGTCGTTCCACACCGTCATCACCACCGGCGGGTGCGAGGGGTGGGTCTGGGTTCGGTGGAAGATCTCGCGGCTCAGATCAACGAATTCCATGCGGATTCTCCTTCCGGCGGTTGGTCGTTGCGATCAGGGCATGGCCGGCGCGCCCTGTCCATCAGGGCAGTCCCTCAGCCGGCCCGGACCAGGGGAGGGGCCAGCCGGCGCAGCACCAGCAGCCCCCCCAGCGACAGCAACGCGAGATGCCCGAAGGCGAGCCCCCAGCCCAGCGCCGAATCGCCGTCGCCGAGGTCGAGCAGCAGCCCCACCCCCACCGGCCCGAGGAAGCCGCCCGTGTAGCCCACCATGCTGTGCAACCCCATGGTCGCGCCGCGCAGCGCGGGGTCCGCCGCCTGCACAGTGCCTGCCGTCAGCGCCGAACTGTCGAGATAGATGGCGGCGTTCCACAGCGCCAGCAGGGCGAGCGCCAGCAGCACCGACGCCCCCGCCGCCCAGCCGGTGACCAGCGCGAAGCCCGCCGCCGACAGCATCGCCCAGTGCACGATGCGCGCGCGCCCCAGCCGTTGCGCCAGCTCATTGCCGGTGATCGAGACGGCGATGCAGGCCAGCCCGATCAGGGTGAAAAGCACCGTCGGGTCGGGCAGCCAGGCCGGTGTGCCCAGCCGCGCCCCGGTGACCGCGAGGAAGGTGACCGCCCAGGCGCGCAGCGCCGTCAGCTCCCAGGTGTGCACGCCATAGCCCACCACCCAGGCCATGGCGCGGCGGTTGCGCAGCACGGGGCGGAAGTCGAGCAGCCGCCGCCCCGACGGCGCGGCGGCCGGCGCCGCATCGGGCATGGCCCAGGCCGCCAGGCCGAAGGCGGTGGCGGCCGTGGCGGCGCCGAACAGGAAGGCGGCCTCGGGTCCGGACAGCGCATCCAGCAGCCCAGCCGCCGCAAAGGAGAGCGCGCCCGCGATTCCCACCCCGGCCGCATGCCAGGAGACGGCGCGCGACTGCGCCGCCCCGGAGACCGGGTCGGTCAGCGCCTTCAGCCCCGGCATGTAGCAGGCCGCCCAGCCCACCCCGGCCAGCAGCCGCAGTGCCAGCGCCGACCAGAAGCCCTCGGCCAGCAGGGCGAAGCCCAGATGCGCGACGGCGGTCAGCCCCGCCCCCAGCAGGTAGATGCGGCGCGCCGGGAGCCTGTCGGTCAGCGCGACCAGCACCGGCACCGCGGGCACATAGGCCAGGTAGAACACGCCCACCAGCCAGCCGGCCTCGGTGGCCGACATCTCCCAGCGCGCCATGAAGCCGGGCAGCAGCGCGGGCAGGGTGAAGGCGCCGGTCTGCACGCCCACCTGCGCCATGACCAGTGCCGCGATGAACCGCCCCGAACCGGGGGCTGGTGCTGCTAAGGCCATGCCCGCTCCTTCCCCAAACGTTCCAGCCAGCCTAGGCGCGCCGGTTGCGCTGGCAAACCGGTGCGATGCCACAAAGGGCTTGCCTCCCGCCCGGGCAGCATGTTGACTGATGGCAGGGGGAACGCCCCGGAACGTCCAAGTCATCACCACCCTCGGGCAAAGACCCGGCCGGCTCACAGTGCCGGGACAAGCCGCGAGGCAACAGGGAGAGAACATCCATGACGCAGATCAGCCGCCGCTCGCTCGGCCTTGGCGCAGCAGGCGCCGTCGCCGCAACCGGCCTGTCCGCGCCGGCTATTGCGCAGCAGGCGCGTTCCTATGTGCTGACCACCGCGACCACGGGCGGCACCTACTATCCGGTCGGCGTGGCGCTCGCGACCTTGGCCAAGGTCCGCCTGCAGGCCTCGCACGGCCTGGACATGAGCGCCATCAGCTCTGCCGGTTCGACTGAGAATGTGAAGCTGCTGCGCGAGAACCAGGCGCAGTTCGCCATTCTGCAGGGCCTCGTCGCCATGTTCGCCGCCCAGGGCACCGGTCCTTTCACCGAGGACGGGGCGCAAGACAATCTTCGTGGCCTGCTGCCGCTGTGGTTCAACTTCGACCAGTTCGTCATCGATCGCCGCTTCGCCACCACTGGCCACATCGACGACCTGAAGAACCTCTACGGCCAGCGCTACTCGATGGGTGCGCGGGGCTCGGGCCTCGAGACCATGCATCTGTGGCTCTTCCCGAACCTCGGTATCGACCACGAGCGTTTCATCCGCGTCTATCTGGGCTACGGCCCCTCAGCCGAGGGGTTGCAGAACGGCACGGTCCAGGGTGCGAATTTCGAGGCGGGGCTGCCCACCGGCTCCTTGACCCAGGCGATGGCGGCGGCCGGGCAGCGCCTCAGCTTCCTGGAGTTCAACGAGGAAGAGACGGCGCGCGCCAATGGCGGCGGCACGCTGCTCACGCGCGACCGGGTTCCGGGCGGCACTTATCCGAACCTGCCGGACGACAAGTGGACGATCAAGCTGCCGAACTATTTCGCGTGCAACGCCAATGTTCCGGAGGAGGACGTCTATCTGGTGGTCAAGACCATCTTCGAGAACCTGCCCTTCCTGAACAACATCCACGCCGCGACGCGTGAGATCAGCCTGGAGGGTTCGGTGGGGGCGGCGCCCTTCGTGCTGCACCCTGGCGCCATCCGCTACTACCGCGAGCGTGGGCTGACCGTTCCGGCTTCGCTGATCCCGGCCTGACTTCCGGCCGCCATGACGCCTGAGGCGATGTCCGGGGTGGTGCGCCGCGCCACCCCGGCTTGCCCTTGCGCCGATCCCGGACCACCCGACGCCACCTTTCACTGAGGTCATCCCCGATGGCGCGCAGCCCCGATGCGGCCCAGCACGATCCCGACATCGACATCGATTCCGGCCGCCGCCTGCGCGGCCCGGAATCCATGCCCGGCCGCATCGCCATGTTCGGCGGCGCGCTGCTGTCGCTCTCGCACATGTATTTCAACACGCTCGGCGTCTTTTCCGAGACCTGGGTGAACATCATCCATTTCGGCGGCTTCGGTGCGCTCTGTGCCCTGGTCTATCCGGCCTGGCAGGCGAAGACGCCGCAGGGGCGTCGCCTCGTGCTGGCGCTGGACATCGTGTTGGCGCTGCTGTCGCTGGCCTGCATCGCCTACATGATCCTCGGCGAGGAAAGCTTCTTCGCGCGCAACGCGCGCTTCCTCTGGTACGACTGGTTCTTCATGGGGCTGGCGCCGCTGCTGGTGATGGAATTCGTGCGCCGCACCACCGGGCTGCTGATCCCGGCGATCATGATCATCGCCTTCACCTATGTTGTGCTGTGGGGCCGCTGGGTGCCGGGGATGCTGACCTTCCCGGGCCTCAGCCTTGAGACGATGCTCTACCGCACCTTCTACACGGACGACGGGATGCTGGGGAACATCGCCACCATCTCGGCCACCTTCGTCTTCATGTTCGTGCTGTTCGGCGCCTTCCTGCACCGCTCCGGCGCGGGCGAGTTCATCATCGACTTCTCCCGCGCGCTGGCCCGCAAGATGGTGGGTGGGCCGGGCTATGTGGCCGTGATCGGCTCGGCGCTGATGGGCTCGATCTCGGGCTCGACCGTGGCCAATGTGGCGGCCACCGGCGTCATCACGATCCCCATGATGAAGCGCGCGGGCTTCCGTGGCCGCTTCGCCGGCGCCACCGAGGCCGCGGCCTCCACCGGCGGGCAGATCATGCCGCCCATCATGGGCGCGGGCGCCTTCGTGATGGCGGCCAACACCGGCATCCCCTACCTGACCATCGTGGGCGTGTCGCTGCTGCCCGCCATGCTGTATTTCTGGTCGGTGGCCTGCCACATCCGCAGCGAGGCGAAGCGGCAGAACCTGCAGGCCTTCGACGAGGATGCCCCCACCATGGGCGAGGCCTGGCGGCGCGGCGGGCTGCAGTTCTTCCTGCCGATCGGCGTGCTGATTGGGCTGCTGATCATGGGCTTCTCGCCCACCTATTGTGCCGGCGCGGGCATCCTGGCGCTGATCGCCGCCTCCTGGCTGCGCAAGGGCTATGGCATGGGCCCGCGCGCCATCTACGAGGCGCTCGCCAAGGGCGCCTCCGACATGATCCTGACGGCGGTGCTACTGGTGGGCGTGGGCGTGGTGGTGAACGCCATCGCCACCACGGGCATCGGCAACACCTTCTCGCTCATGATCAACCAGTGGGCCGGCGGCAGTCTTATCATCGCGCTGATCCTGGTGGCGCTGGCCTCGCTGGTGCTGGGGATGGGGCTGCCGGTGACCGCAGCCTATGTGGTGATTGCGACGCTGTCGGCGCCGGCGCTGGCTGAGCTGATCGCCTTCTCCTCGGTGGTCGAGGCGGTCGCGGCGGGCAACATCGGCAGCCAGGCCCAGGCGGTGCTGATGCTCATGGCGCCGCAGCACATGGCCGTCATCGGCCAGCCCATGGACATGGACCTGGCGCGGGAACTGGTGGCGCTGGTGCCGGTGGACATCCGGCGCACCTTCGCCGAGCAGGCGCTCTCGCCCGAGGCGCTGACCGTGGCGCTGCTGTCGGCGCACATGATCGTGTTCTGGCTGAGCCAGAGCTCGGGCATCACGCCGCCGGTGTGCCTGACGGCCTTCGCGGCGGCGGCCATCGCCAAGACCAAGCCCATGGCGACCGGCTTCGTCTCCCTGAAGCTGGCCAAGGGCCTGTACATCGTGCCTTTCCTGTTCGCCTACACGCCCTTCCTGGGTGGCAACATGTGGCACGACCTGGAGGTGTTCTTCTTTGCGCTGTTCGGGATCTACGCCTTGGGCGGGGCGATCGACGGGCATCTGGAAGCCCGCGTGAACTGGCTGGAGCGGGCATTGCTGTTCGGCGCTGGCGTGGCGCTGCTGTGGCCGGAGGAGCGGATGCTGCATATCGGCGGGATGGCGGTGGTGATCGCCTATGCGGTGCTGAACTGGCGGCGGTCGCGGCGCGGGGCGCCCCGTGTGGCGGAGCCGCTGCCGGCGAAGTGAGGCGCCGGCGTGGGCCCCTGCCGGGAGCAAGGCCCGGCAGGGTCAGGCGCGCTTCAGCGCGGGATGATCTCCGAGATCAGCACCTGGGCGGGGATCCCGCGCGAGCGGCCATAGGAACCGACCCAGATGTCGTATTGGCCGGACATCGGGTTGTTCATGACGATCCCCGGGTCGAGGCCGATGAAGTCATCGTTGCACAGCCAGCGGCCGTTCGGCAGGTTGACCACCAGGGTCAGGTCGGCGCGCCGGGACGACGCCATGATGACCAGCGGCAGCCCCATCCCGGCGCGGTAATGCAGGCGCACATCGGGGCGGTTTGCGATGGTGCCGACGCAGCCCGGCACGCCCAGGCGCTCGGCCGGAATGGTCCCGCCGGCCGTGATGTTGACCACATAGGGGTCGGGCATGAAGTTGGCGTTCAGCCGGACCGTGCCGAAGCTCGGCGACAGGCGGTAATCCTGCGCGGCGGTGTCCTGGTAGGGGGCGGGCGTGGCCAGAAAGGCCAGTCCCGCGACCAGGGCAAGGAGGCGGTTTCGCATACCGTGCTTGCTCCCTCGGGCGACGGCCGGCATGCGCCGGGATGGCGCAGTCTTCGAACCGCCGCGGTGGTGACGCGTCAGCCTACGCCGCGGGGGGCTAAGCGTCGGTGAAGCGCATGACGCGAGCGTAACGGCGCGCCGTGCCCTGCCGCAACCCACTGTTGCTTCATGCCACGCGGCGCGAGGCCCGGCGGCCCCGGTAGGCCAGCGCCTCGGCCATGTGTGCCCGCGTCACGGCGGCCGACCCGCCCAGGTCCGCGATGCTGCGCGCCACCCGCTGCATCCGCGTGTGACCCCGCGCCGACAGCCCCAGCCGCTCGGTCGCCTGGGTCAGAAGGTCGCGTGCGGCGGCATCGAGGCCCATGGTCGCCTCCAGCACCGCGCCCTCGGCCGCCGCGTTGTGGCGCGGGCCGTCTTCACCG
>SKWC01000305.1 GCA_007129145.1 Rubritepida sp. | reverse complement strand
CGCGGGATCGGCCGCGGATTGCTTGATGACCGCGCCATCGGGGGCCAGGCTGCCGCGCAGCACCACCACCCCGCCATTGGGGTTCAGCGGCCTCTCCAGCGGGCGGATCACATCATCGTCGAACACCCCCGCACCCTCGATCTGCCCGCCCAGCGTGCCGCTAACGGTCAGCGCATCCAGCGCCAGATGCGGCGCCAGCCGCGCGAGGAAACCACGGCTGCCGCCGGCATAGTGGAAATCCTCCATGAGATGCGTGTCGCCATTGGGCCGCAGGTTGGCGATGAGCGGCACCCGCGCGCTGATCGCGTCGAAGCGCTCCAGGTCCATCGCGATTCCCGCCCGCCGCGCGATCGCGATCAGATGCGGGATGGCGTTGGTCGAGCCGCCGAAGGCCATGGTCGCCGCCACCGCATTGTTCATGCTGCGCTGGTCCAGCAGCCGCGTGATGGCCAGGTCCTCCCACACCATGCCCACGATGCGCGAACCCGCGGCCGCGGCCATGCGCGGATGGGCGGAATCCACCGCGGGGATGGAGGCCGCGCCGGGCAGCGTGAGGCCCATCGCCTCGGCGGCCAGCGCCATGGTGCTGGCGGTGCCCGCCGTCATGCAGGTGCCGGCCGAGCGCGACAGCCCCGCCTCCATCTCCTGCCAATCCTGCTGGCTGATCGTGCCGGCGCGGAGTTCCCCGTAGTATTTCCAGACATCGCTGCCCGAACCCAGCCGCCTGCCGTTCCATCGCCCGGTCAGCATCGGCCCCGCGGGCACATAGATGCTGGGCAGCCCCATGCTGATCGCGCCCATGATCAGCCCCGGGCCCGTCTTGTCGCAGCCGCCCATCAGCACCAGCCCATCGAGCGGCAGGCTGCGCGCCAGCTCCTCCGTCTCCATCGCCAGGAAGTTGCGGTAGAGCATGGTGGAGGGCTTCTGGAACACCTCGGGCAGGGCCATCGCAGGGATCTCGACCGGCATGCCGCCCGCCTGCCACACGCCGCGCTTCACATCCTGCGCGCGCTCGCGGAAATGCGCGTGGCAATGCATCAAGTCGGACCAGGTGTTGATGATCCCGATCACCGGCTTGCCGCGGAACTCGGGATAGCCCAGCCCCAGCTGCAGCAGGCGCGAGCGGTGGTTGGAGGGCCGCATGCCCTCGGCGCCGAACCAACGGTGGCTGCGAAGTTCCTCGGGCTTCTTCATCGCGGCGCCATCCGGATCGCGCCGTCCAGGCGGATGGTCTCGCCGTTCAGGTAGCCGTTCTCCACGATCTGCATGGCCAGCTTCGCGTATTCCTCGGGCATGCCCAGGCGGTGCGGGTTGGGCACGGTCTGCGCCAGCGACTGCTTGATGGGGTCCGACAGGCGCTGGAGCATGGGCGTGTCGAAGATGCCCGGCGCGATGGTGCAGACGCGGATCATGCGCGACGCCAGGTCGCGCGCGGCGCAGATGGTGAAGCCGATCACCCCCGCCTTGGACGACGCATAGGGGATCTGCCCGATCTGCCCCTCATAGCCCGCGACCGAGGCGGTCAGCACGCAGACGCCGCGCTCGCCCGAGGGCAGCGCCTCGGTCCTGGCCATGGCGGCGGTGGCGAGCCGCACGGCGTTGAAGGTGCCCGTCAGGTTCACGCGGATGATGGCCTCGAAATGCGCGAGGCTGCCCGGGGTGCCGTCGCGGTCCAGGATGCGCAGCGCCCCGCCGCGGCCCGCGCAATGCACCAGCACGCGCACCGGGCCCATCGCCTCGGCCTCTGCCACTGCCGCCTGCATCTGCGCCTCATCGGCCACATCGGCCGCCGCGAAGCCCCCGCCGATCTCGGCCGCGCGCGCCGCACCCTCCGAGGTTTCCAGATCCACCAGCAGCGGCTTCGCCCCGGCGGCCGCCAGCCGCCTCGCCGTGGCCAGCCCAAGCCCCGAGGCGCCGCCCGTGACGATGGCGACCGCACCCTGCACATCCATGGATTGTCCTCCCCAAACCTCGCATGGCAAGCGCAGCATGGGGGCTTGGTTGACGCAAGCGGCACCCCTGCCGGAGCATGGACCCGACGCAATGAGGAACGCCCATGCCGCACCTCGCCGAAGTGGCCCGCCGCACGCCCGACAAGCCCGCCGCCATCTTCCCCGAGACCGGGGAGGCGCTGAGCTTCCGGGAACTCGACGCGGCGGCGAACCGGGCGGCGCATGGGCTGGCGGCGCTGGGGCTGGAGCCGGGGCAGGGCATCGCGCTGCTGCTGGAGAACTCCCCCGAATTCCTGGTGCTGACCTATGGCGCGAAGCGGGCGGGGCTGATGGTCACGCCGCTGTCCATCCACCTGCGCCCCAATGAGGTCGCGCATGTGCTGCGCGACTCCGGCGCGGCGCTGGTGGTCGCCGGGGCCGGGCTGCGCGCGTTGGCGCAGTCGCTGGACCTCGCCGCCGTGCCGCATCGCTTCGGCGCGGGCGGGGCCATCGAGGGCTTCGCGCCGCTGGAGGCGCTGATGGCCGGCCAGCCCGAAACCTGGCCCGAAGGCGAACGGCCGATCGGGCGGGAGTTCCTCTATTCCTCGGGCACCACCGGCCTGCCCAAGGGCATCCGCCGCCCGCTGATCCAATTCGCGGACCGCCACAAGCCCGAATTCGACATGAGCTGGAAGGGCTTCTACGGCTTCGACGACAGCACGGTCTATCTCTCGCCCGCGCCGCTCTACCACGCGGCACCCAACCGCTATGTCCAGCGCACCATGGATGGCGGCGGCACGGCGGTGATCATGCGCAAATTCGACGCCGCCCGCTGCCTCGCGCTCATCGAGGCGCACCGCATCACCCACAGCCAATGGGTGCCCACCATGTTCGCGCGCCTGCTGGCCCTGCCCGAGGCGGTGCGCCACGCCCATGACCTGTCCAGCCACCGCTGCGCCATCCATGCGGCGGCACCCTGTCCCGTCCCGGTGAAGCGCGCGATGATCGAATGGTGGGGCCCGATCATCCGCGAATACTACGCGGGCAGCGAGGGCATCGGCACCTGCTTCATCGCCAGCGCCGACTGGCTGCGGAAACCCGGCAGCGTGGGCCGCCCCGCCTTCGGCGCGGTGCACATCCTGGACGATGACGGGCGCGGACTGCCGCCCGGCGCAACGGGGCGCATCTGGTTCGAGGGCGGGCCGCGCTTCGCCTACCACAACGACCCCGAGAAGACCGCCGCCGCCTACAACGACCGCGGCTGGGCCACGCTGCACGACCTGGGCTGGCTGGATGAGGAGGGCTTTCTCTATCTCTCCGACCGAAGGGCGGATCTGATCCTGGCCGGTGGGGTGAACATCTACCCCGCCGAGATCGAGGCGGTGCTGGCCGGGCACCCTGCCGTGGCCGAGGCAGCCGTGGTGGGCCAGCCGGACGCCGAGATGGGCGAACGCCCGCGCGCCCTGGTGGTGCCCTGTGCCCCGCTGGGCGAACCGCCAGGGGATGCGGCGCTGGCCGCCGAGATCATCGCCCATTGCCGGGCGCATCTCGGCAGCCTCAAGGTGCCGGTCGCCGTGGATTTCCTCGACGAACTGCCGCGCAGCGAGGCCGGCAAGCTGCTGCGCCGCGTCCTGAAGGAGCGCTTCCTATGAAGGGCTCCCGCGCTGCGCCCGGTCCTCGGCGTTGCGCGCCTTGATGCGCGCGCGCGCTTCCTCCCACTCGGCATCGCCCCAGGCCAGGTAGTCCGTGTAGGTCCCCGCGCCATTCGCCAGCCATTGCCCGCCATCGAGGGCGATGGTCTGGCCCGTGATCCAGGAGGCCTGGTCGCTCAGCAGGAAGGCGGCCAGCGCGCCGATATCCTCGGCCGTGCCGGTGCGGCCCAGCGGGTTGCGGGCGTTCCACTTCGCCGCAGGGTCGGCGTCGCCGGGGCGGATGCGCGCCAGCATCCCCTCGGTCGGGATCAGCCCCGGCGCGATGCCGTTCAGCCGGATGCCGTGCCGCCCCCATTCGATGGCCAGCGACTTGGTCATCGCCTCCACCCCCGCCTTGCTCATCGCCGAGGGCACCACGAAGGGCGCCCCCGTCCAGATCCAGGTCACCAGGATGGACACCACCGCGCCCGGCGTGCCGGTGGCGATCCAGTGCTTCCCCACCGCCTGGGTCACATGGAAGGTGCCGTGCAGCACGATCTCCGTGACGGCGCGGAAGCCGCGCGGCGAGAGGTCCTCGGTGCGCGACAGGAAATTGCCCGCGGCGTTGTTGATGAGGCGCGTGGGCGCGGCACCGGCCGCCACGCTGGCCGCGACCGCCGCCTCCACGGCGTCCGCATCCTTGATGTCCACCACCTGCCAGCGCACCCGGTCGGGGTGGGCGGCCGCCATCGCGGCGGCGGCCTCCTCCAGCACGGGGGCGCGGCGGCCCCAGATCTCGACCGCGGCGCCGAGGCCGAGCAGATGCCCGGCCATCATCCGCCCGAGCCCGGTCCCGCCGCCCGTGATCAGCACGCGCTGGCCCTCCAGCGCGCCCGGCGCCGGCATCAGATGCGCAGGCCGAGGCGGGTGACGCGCGCCTCCTCCTCGTCGATGGTGCGCTGCATGAAGGCCGCGTAGTCCTCGCTGTTGAGGTATTCCAGCGGCATGTCGAGCCGGTCCAGCAGCGCCAGGCTCTCGGGATGGTGCAGCGCCTCGCGGAAGCCCTGATGCAGGCGGGCCACGATGTCCGGGTTCATCCCGCGCGGCCCGACCAGCCCGTAGGGCGAGGTCACCACCATGTCCTCGTAGCCGAGCTCGACCAGGGTGGGCGTGTCCGGCAGCCGGCGCGAGCGCTGGCGCGGCCAGACGTTCAGCGCATGCATCCGCCCTTCCGCGATCAGTTGCAGCGGGCCCGAGCCCGTGGCCGCCGCCTCGATGTGCCCGCCCAGGATGTTGGGCGTGCTGTCGGCCTCGCCGCGGAAGGGGACGTGGATGACATCGAGGTTCTCGCGCCGGGCGATCTCGACCAGCGTCAGATGCGGCGTGCCATTGGCCCCCGTGTTGCCCCAGCGCACCTCGCCGGGGCGGCGGCGGCATTCGGCCAGCATGTCGGCCCAGGTCCGGATCGGGCTGTCGGCGCGCACGCACATCATGAACAGATAGCCGGTGAGGTGGATCACCGGGGTGAAGTCGGTGCGCGGGTTGAAGGGCATGCGCTGCATGAAGGGCAGGCGCAGGGCCGGCAGCGGCAGCTGCGCCAGGGTGTGCCCATCGGGCTCGGCGCGCAGCATCGCCGCGGCCGAGAGGGTCGCACCCGCGCCCGCGCGATTCTCGGTGATCACCTGCTGGCCGAAGACGTCGCTGGCGATGCGCGCCAGCACGCGCATCTGCTGGTCGGTCGAGCCGCCGGGGGTGAAGGGCACGATCAGCGTGATCGGCCGCGAGGGGAAGGACTGCGCAAGCCCGATGCCGGGCGCGAAGGCCGGTGCGGCCAGCGCGGCCGTGAGCAGGGAACGACGCTTCATTGACATACTCCCGTTGGTTTCTCGTTATCGGTGGTCACAGCGTGCGCGCGATGATCTCGCGCATCACCTCGGAGGAGCCGCCGTAGATGCGGCCCACGCGCGCATCGGCCCAGGCGCGGCCGATCTCGTATTCGGCCATGTAGCCATAGCCGCCATGCATCTGCAGGAAGTCATCCAGCAGGCGGTTCTGCATCTCGGTGCCCAGCAGCTTGGCCGCCGCCGCCTCCTCGGCCGAGAGCGCGCCCTGCATGTGCCGCGCGATGCAATCGTCCAGATAGACGCGAAACATGCCGATCTCGGCCTTGGCCTGCGCCAGCTTGAAGCGGTGCACCTGGAAGTCGAACACCGCCTGGCCGAAGACCTGGCGCTGCTTCGTGTATTCGATGGTCTTCTCCAGCATGGTCTCCATGCTGATGCCGCAGCGGATCGCGATGATGAGGCGCTCCTGCGGGAGCTGGTGCATCAGCTGGCGGAAGCCGGCGTTCTCCTCGCCCAGCAGGTTGGCGGCGG
>SKWC01000022.1 GCA_007129145.1 Rubritepida sp. | reverse complement strand
TTCCGCCGGGGCCCGGCCTCTGAGGGCGGCCGAGGTGGGCCGCGCTTTCCGAAACCGCGGCAGGCCCGCCCCGCGCTAGCGCCAGGGGCTGGTCCGCCAGAGCGTGGCGATCTCCTCCGCCTGCGCGGCGAGATGGGCGCGGAACTCCGCGCGCGGCATCGGGTTCAGGGGAAGCGCCCGCTCCCGCGCCTGGGCCAAGAAGTCGGGATCGGCGAGTGAGCGGACCAGCGCATCGGAGAGCCGCTCCATGATCGCGGCCGGCGTGCCGGCCGGCGCGGCCAGGCCCCGGTCGATACTGGCGATCATGTTGATCCCCTGCTCGCGCATGGTCGGCCCCTCGGGCAGTTCCGCGACGCGGTTGGGGGCCATGACGCCAAGGACCCGAAGCTGGCCCTCGCGGACGAAGAGCGCGCCATCGCCGGCGCTGAGAATGGATGCCTGGATGTGCCCGCCCATGAGGGCGGTGCGGTTCGGCCCGGCGCCAGGGAAGGGCACCATGGTCATCTCGATGCCCGCCGCGCGCGCGAAAGCCAGCTTGGCCAGATGCCCGATCCCGCCCGGGCTGCCCACGCCGATGTTGATGCGGCGCGGATTGGCCTTCCCGAAATCCACGAGGTCCTGGATCGTCTGGAAGGGGCTGTTGGGCGCGACGAAGATGGACATCCAGTCGGTGACGACGTTGCCGACGAAGTCGAAGCTTTCGAAGGTGAAGCGCGCCTGCCGCTCATGGGGGATCGTCAGGAAGGAGGGCGCGGAGATGACGCCGATGGTGTAGCCGTCGGGGCGCGCGGTCGCGATGGTGGTGAAGCCGATCTCGCCGCCTGCGCCAGGGCGGTTCACGACGCCGATGCGCGCGCTGTCGCCGACGTGCTTTTCCATGAAGGGGGCGAGGGTCCGCGCCAGGATGTCGTTGCCGCCCCCGGCGGCGAAGCCCACCACCATCTCGATGGGGCGCGCGGGCCAGGATTGCGCGCCGGCAGGCCGGATCAGGGCGGGCGCCAGCACACCCAGGGCGCTGGCGGAAAGCAGGCTGCGTCGATCGATCGACATTGGACGTTTTCCCTTCGTTTTGTCTTTGCCCGACGCCACCTGGCGGAAACTGCGTAGATGGAGATGCCCGGGACATTTTTCTTGGATTCCAAGGGTTTCCTGTGCGGAAAGCTTAGTCAAGAGGCAAGCTCCTCAACGCGCCCCAAGCCAGCGTCGAAACCACGGTGAAGCCATGCGCGAGCCACCGCTTCGCGCCGAAGCCCAATGGTCGGGGCTGGCGGACGTGCAGCCGGCACCGCGGGGCGCTTCGGCCCGCCCTTGCGCCTGCCTGGTTCGCGTGGGTTACTCGCGCACGGCCAGAAAGCCCGGTCGCCACGCGGTTCGCTGCGGACCGCGCCACCATGCCTGGGCAACCAAGGGAGATCCCATGCGCCTGCTTCTCGCCAACCCGAACACCTCACCCTCCATCACGGGGCTCATGGAGCGCGCGGCGCGCGCCACCGCCTCGCCCGGGACCGACATCAAGGCGGTGACCGCGAAATTCGGCGGGGCGGTGATCGGCAGCCGGACGGAGATGGTGATCGGCGACTTCGCCAGCCTCTCCCTGCTGGCAGAGGAAGCGCCCGGATGCGACGCCGTGATCGTGGCCGCGGCCCTCGACAGCGGGCTGCGCGCGGCCAAGGAAATGCTGCAGGTGCCGGTGCTCGGCCTCACCGAGGCCGCGATCCACATGGCCTGCCTGTGCGGCGGCCGCTTCGGGCTGGTGGTCACCTCCGCGCGGACCTCCACCATCATGCGCGAGATGATCGCCGGCTACGGGCTCAGCAGCCGGCTGGCCGGCATCCGCTGGATCGGCCGGGACCCCGCGGCGATCTATGGCGACCCGGAGGGCAGCGCGGACGCGATCGCGGAGGCTGCGCGCCGCCTGGCGGAGGAGGATCTCGCGGATTCCATCGTGCTGATCGGCGCGATCATGGCCGGCGTGCCCGACCGGATCCGCGATGCGGTTCCCGTGCCCGTGATCGAAGGCGTGAGCGCCGGCGTCGTGCTGTGCGAGGGCATGGCGCGGCTGGGGCTGCGCAAGGCGAGGGCCGGCAGCTTCGCCGCGCCCTCGGGGCGGAAGGTGACGGGCCTGGACCCGGCGCTGGAGGCCCTGCTGCGCGGATAGGCTGCGGAGCCGGTCAGTCCTGACCGCGACGCGGAGACGCCATGGGCCTCCCCGCGCCGCCGGGCCTTACTGGCGCCAGGGGCTGGTGCGCCAGAGCTCGCCGATCTGCTCGTTCCGCGCCGCGAGATAGGCGCGGTATTCCGTGCGCGGCATCGGGTTGAGGAACAGCGCCTGCTCGCGCGCGCGGACCAGGAAGTCGGGGTCGCGCACCGCCTGGCCCAGCGCGTCGGACAGCCGGTCCATGATCTCCGACGGGATGCCGGCCGGGGCGGCCAGGCCGCGGTCGGAACCGGCGACCACGTCGATCCCCTGCTCGCGCATGGTCGGCGCATCGGGCAGCAGGTCCCAGCGGCTGGCCGCCATGCTGCCCAGGATGCGGAGTTGCCCTTCCCGCACGAAGGGCGCGCCGTCGCCGATGCCGAAGGTGGAGGCGTTGATGTGCCCGCCCAGCAGCGCGGTACGGTTGGGGCCGGTGCCGGGGAAGGGCACGTTGGTCATCTCGATCCCGGCCGCGCGGGAGAAGATGAGCATGGCCAGGTGGTTGGCCGAGCCGATGCCGGCAGTGCCGTTGTTGATGCGGCGCGGATTGGCCTTCGCGAAATCCACCAGGTCGTTGATGGTCTGGAAGGGGCTGTCGGGGGCCACGAAGATCCCCGAGGGGTCGCTGACCACATTGCCGATGTAGTCGAAGCTGTCGAAGTTGAAGCGCGCCCGCCTCTCATAGGGGATGGTCAGGGCGGCGGGGCTCCACAGCGCCAGGGTGTATCCGTCCGGACGCGCGGTCGCGACGGTGGTGAAGCCGATTTCGCCCGAGGATCCCGGACGGTTCACCACGCCGATGCGCGCGTTGTTGCCGATGTACTTCTCCAGGAAGGGCGCGATGGTGCGCGCCAGGATGTCGGTGCCGCCCCCCGGGCCGAACCCGACCACCAGCTCGATGGGGCGCGAGGGCCAGGATTGGGCGCGGGCGTCGCGGATGTTGGGGGCCGCGAGCACGCCAAGGGCGGTGGCGGACAGCATGGTGCGGCGATTCATGGGCATGTGGGCTTTCTCCGGGGGGTTCGGGGGTTGTGTGGCACGCGCCAGCCAGGCGCCGCGCAAGGCCGCGGGCATCGCCCATGGCGCGCGAAACGGACATCGGGATTCGGGAGGCGGGACGAGATGACACTCGGCGCACAGCCGTCCATCGGCGCGGCACCGCCAACGCCGAGCAGAAGGCCCCAGGAGACGCCTGGAATGTGCCTAATCATGGGCTTCATCTCGATTTGAACAAACTCTGCTTCCGATGCTTATTTTCTTGCAAAGCACTATAGGGAACAAGGCTGCTGCTGGTCAACAAAAGTTATCGAGGCAAGAAGGACGAAGGCAGGGCCAATTTTCATTTATTTCTGCTCAGGTATGAATGCAGGCAGCTCCTTGGCCCTGTTCGGCGCGAGGCCGGCCCGCCCTGGGAGATTTCCCACGGATCGGCCAAGATGCGATCGGGCGGGCAGGGTCATGGCGGCAACAGGCCGGCCCACGGAAAGGGACACGACCGGCCATGGCTGAACGGCCCCGGATGACCACCCATGCCGCCGAGGCCCGCGGTCCGGACGCGCTCTCGGCCACGCTGTCCGGATGCCGCCGCGATTTCTGGCTGGTCGGGCTGTTCTCGGGCGTGGCCAATCTGCTGCAGCTCACCGTCTCGATCTACATGCTGCAGCTGTTCGACCGGGTCTATGCCACGCGCAGCGGCGACACGCTGTGGCTGCTGACGCTGATCGCGGTGGCGGCGCTGCTTCTGCTCGCGATCATGGAGGCGTGCCGCGGCATGGTGATGGCGCGCGTCGCCGCATGGGCCGAGGCGCGTGTCGCGCCCGAGGCCTTCCTGCGCGCCATCGAAGCCGAGCTGCGCGGCCGCCCCTACCGCATGGAGGCGCTGCGCGACCTCGCCACGCTCCGCGGCTGGATGGGCAGCCCGGGCGCGCTGGTGCTGTATGACGTGCCCTGGGTGCCGGTCTTCCTCGCGGTGATCTTCCTGCTGCATCCCTGGCTGGGCTGGCTGGCGCTGGCGGGCGCGGCGCTGCTGTTCCTGATCACCCTCGCGACCGAACGCTTCACCGCGCCGCTGCTGCGCGACGCCGCGGCGCGGCAGGCGATGGCGCAGCGCCGCGCGGAGGCGACCTCGCGCAATGCCGAGGTGATCGACAGCATGGGCATGGCGCGGCCGCTGCTGGCCAGCTGGCGGACCGCGCTGGAGGAGGCGGCGGAGCCCGCGCGCCGCGCCGCGGACCGCGCGGCCATCCTCCTCGCCATGGGTCGCTTCGCGCGGCTGCTGCTGCAGGTCGGGCTGTTGGGCCTCGGCGCCCTCCTCGTGCTGCGGCAGGAGCTGACGCCGGGCGCGTCCATCGCCGCCTCGATCATCATGGCCCGCGCGCTGGCGCCGGTCGAGCAGCTGATCGGCGGCTTCCGTTAGTTGGTGGCCGCCCGCGCGGCGCGACGCCGGCTGTCCGCCTTCATGGCGCAGCCGCGGCTGCGCCCGGAAACAGCCCCCCTGCCCGCCCCCTCCGGGCGGCTCACAGCCGAGCGCGCGGTCTTCGCCTTCCCCCCCGCCCCTGGCACGACCAGCCCGTCACCCCCTGTGCTCAAGGGTGTCTCCTTCGCGCTGGCGCCCGGCGAGAGCCTCGCCGTCATCGGCCCCTCGGCCGCCGGCAAGAGCACGCTGCTGCGCCTCATCACCGGCACGCTGGCGCCCAACTCCGGCGCGGTGCGGCTCGACGGGGCGGAAATGCATCTGTGGCAGCGCGACGACCTGGGCCGGTATCTCGGCTACATGCCGCAGGATGTGGAGTTGTTCGACGGAACCGTGATGCGCAACATCGCCCGCATGGCCGAGGCCGATCCGGATTCCGTCTATGACGCGGCACGGCTGGCCGGCTGCCACGAGATGATCCTGCGCCTGCCGCAAGGCTACGAGACGCAGATCGGCGAGGGCGGGCAGCATCTCTCTGGCGGGCAGCGGCAGATGATCGGCCTCGCGCGCGCCCTGTTCGGCGAGCCGCGCCTCGTGGTGCTGGACGAGCCCAACAGCAACCTGGACGGCGAGGCCGAGGCGCGGCTGATCGCCTGCCTCGCGGAGGTGAAACGGCGCGGCGCGACGGTGGTGGTGGTCTCGCACAGGCCAAGCCTGGTGAAGGCGGTGGACAAGGTGCTGGTGCTGAAGGAGGGCGCCGTGGAGATGTTCGGCCCGCGCGCGGAGGTTCTGCAGCGGCTGATGCCGGCGCCACGGCTCGCGAGCGCCGGCACGCCCCGGGGCGATGCATCATGAACACGCCCCTCGCCCCGGCCGGCCGCGCCCAGCTGCCGGCACACGCCATCGCCCACCAGGCCATAGCGCTGGCCCCACCCAGGGCAGCGACGCGGGGGCCGCTGCTGTTCGGGCTGTTGGCGATGCTGCTGTTCATCGGCGGCTTCGCGCTTTGGTCCACCCGCGCGCCCCTGGCGGAAGCCGCGATCGCCATGGGCGAGATCCGCGCCGAAGGCCAGCGGCGCACAATCCAGCACCTGGAGGGCGGCATCGTGCAGGAGATCCTGGCGCGCGACGGGGACAGCGTGCGCGAGGGGCAGGTGCTGCTGCGCCTGGACACCATCCAGGCCAGCGCCCAGACCGAGGCGCTGCGTGGCCAGCGCCTTTCCCTCATGGCACAGGAGGCGCGGCTGGCGACCGAGGCCGCCGGCGCGCCCGCCATCGCCTTCCCCGCCGCGCTGCTGACCGCCCAGGACCCGCGCGCCGAGGAAGCGCTGGC
>SKWC01000375.1 GCA_007129145.1 Rubritepida sp. | reverse complement strand
GCCGCGCGCGCGGCTTCCGGCGCGTTGGCATGCGCGTCCTCGGGCAGGGGCAGCCAGGTCAGGCGTGTGCCATCCCGCCGCGCCGCTGCCAGGCTGGCCTCGCCCAGCGCGGTGCGGCCCGCCTCCCGGTTGGAGAGCACGCGGAACAGGTAGCCTCCCGGCCCGGCCTCGGCGATGAACACGACCGCGCGCCCGTCACGCGCTTGCGCGGCCGCTGCGTCAGCCTTGGGGTAGCGCCCGGCCGCGCCGTGTTTCACCGGGATGGATTGCGGGTCCAGCGGGTCCAACTCCACCAGCCAGCCGTAGCCCAGGCCGCGCCCGAAATCGGGGATGCGGTTGGCCCAGGGGGCCGGGTCGCCCTCGGTCAGCAGCAGCGTGCCCCAGGGGGTGGCGGCGCCACCCCGCACCGCCAGCACGCCGCGCACCGACCCATCCAGCGCTTCCGTCGCCGGGCCCGAGGCGGCGCAGAGCGTGTCGGCGGTCAGGCGCCGCGCCTGGAAGCCGCCATCCACGCTGATCCAGCGCCCGCCCTGGCGCTCCAGGTTGACCAGGCTGGCACCCTGCATGCGCGCCGCCACTTCCGCGATGTCCACCCCGCCGGGGAAGGCCATGCGCGGGTTCACGGTGGGATGCGTCACCGCCAGCACGGCGCGGGGCACGCGGTCGGCGGCCTCGGGCGGGATCACCAGCGCGGCGATGCGCGCATCCCAGCCGAATTGCGTGGCCGCGGCCTCGGCGTCCGGGCGGCCGGGGTCGAAGGGCGGCGCGTCGAAGGTGACGCGGTCGCCCCAGCGGATCAGCGTGTCGCGCGCCCAGCCCGGCGCGGTGGTGTCGTCCTGCGCGATGGGTGGGGGCGCGGCCCGGGCGAGGCCGGGCAGCAGCAGTGGCGCGGCAAGCAGGCTGCGGCGGTGGATCAAGCGGGCATCTCCTCGATGGCGGGCGGGATATGAGCGCGCACCTCGGGCAGCGGCCCTTCCCAGGGCGCGATCCGCACCAGGCAGGATTGCGCCGACGGCCCCTGGGTCAGCGATGAGCTTCCCACATCCGCGGTGAGCACATTCGGGTTGCCATGCACGCAGAGGCTGCCCGGCACGCCCGGTTCCAGCGGATCATACCAGGCGCCGGTGGCCAGCAGCACCACCCCGCGCCGCAGCTTCGCATCCAGCCGCACCCCCGCGAGGCAGGCGCCGCGCGCGTTGAACACCCGCACCACCTGGCCATCCTGCAGCCCGCGCGCCGCCGCATCCTCGGGGTGGATCAGCAGGGGCTCGCGCCCCTGGATCTTGTCGGCGGCCGCGATCGGCCCGGGGTCGAGCTGCGAATGCAGCCTTGTGGGCGGCTGGTAGGACAGCAGGTGCAGCTCATCCTCCGCGGCCTCCAGCAGGGATTCGCGCGGCGCGATCCAGGCGGGGTGGCCGGGGCAGTCGGGCAGGGCGAAGCCGGCGATGGTCTCGCTGAACAGCTCGACCTTGCCCGAGGGCGTGTCGAGCGGATGCGCCTCGGGCTCGGCGCGGAAATCCGCGAACTGGGTGTATTCCTGGCCCGGCTCGGGCGGGGGCATCTCCACGAAGCCCTCGGCCCAGAAGCGGTCGAAATCGGGCGCGTCGAAGCCGAAGCGGCCGCAGGCGGTGCGCCACTTGTCGTAGAGGAAGCGCAGCCAAGCGGCCTCGTCGCGCTGCTCGGTGAAGCGATCCCGGTATCCCAGACCGTCGGCGATGTCCGCGAAGGCGTCATGGTCGCTGCGCGCCTGGCCCTGCGCCGGGATCGCCTGGTGCATGGCGCGGACGAAGCGGTCGCGCGAGGAATGGGCGATGTCGTTGCGCTCCAGCGTGGTGGTGGCGGGCAGCACGATGTCGGCGTGGCGGGCGACGGCGGTCCACCAGGGCTCGCTGACCACGATGGTCTCGGGGTGCGCCCAGGCGCGCAGCAGGCGGTTGAGGTCCTGGTGGTGGTGGAAGGGGTTGCCGCCCGCCCAGAAGATCATGCGGATGTCGGGCAGCGGCAATTCGCGGCCATTGTAGGACAGCGTGCCGCCCGGGCGTTCCAGCAGTTCCGTGATGCGCCCCACCGGGATGAAATGCTGCACCGGGTTGCGCGCCGGCGGCAGGCTGATGCCCGGCAACTCGCGCCGCGGATTGCCGATCCCGCCGGAGGAGCCATAGCCGAAGGCCACGCCCTGCCCCGGCTTGCCGATGCTGCCGAGCGCCGCGGCCAGCGCGACCAGCGCCCAATAGGGCTGCTCGCCATAGTCGGCGCGCTGCAGCGACCACGCCGCCGTCAGCATGGTGGGGTTGTCCAGGCAGCGCTCGGCCAGGTCGCGGATGGTGGCGGCGGGGATGCCGGTGATGGCCTCCGCCCATTCCGGCGTGCGGCTTTCCAGCGTGGGGCGCAGCTTCTCCCACCCCACGCAGTGGCGCGCCAGGAAGTCGCGGTCCTCGCGGCCGAGGGCCACGATGTGCTGCAGCATGGCCAGCATCAGCGCCGCATCCGTGCCTGGGCGGATGGGCACCCATTCGGCGGCCAGCGCATCCTCGGTGTCGCCGCGATAGGGCGAGATGTTGACCATCCGCACCCCCGCGGCCGCGGCGGCGCGCATGTTGGGGCCATAGGTCATGGCCGAGCCGCCCGAGGTCACATAGCCGTTCTTCGCCGCCAGCCCGCCGAAGCACAGCATCAGCTTCGCGTGGCGCGCGATGGCGGCCCAGTCGGTCATGCGGCCCAGCACCACCTCGTTGGTGCCCAGCACATGCGGCACCAGCGCCTGGGCGGTGGCGTAGGAATAGGCGTTGATGCTGCTGGTGTAGCCGCCGCCCAGGCCCAGGAAACGCTGTAGCTGACTCTTGGCGTGGTGGAAGCGCCCGGCCGAGGACCAGCCGTAGGAGCCACCGAAGATCGCCGCATCGCCATGGGTGGCGCGGGTGGCGGCGATCTCCTCGGCCAGCAGCCGCGTCACGCGGTCCCAGGAGACGGGCACGAAGGCATCGCCGCCGCGCAGCGCGCCGCGCCGCCGCCCCTCCAGCCAGCCCTTGCGGATGTAGGGCCGGTCCACGCGGGCGGCGCTGTGCACCGTGGCGGGCAGGCTGTGGATCAGCGTGGCGGGCACCGGGTCCTGCCCGAAGGGGCGCACCCCCACCAGCCGCCCGCCCTCGGTCACGGCGTCGAAGAAGCCCCAATGGGCGGCGTGCGGCTTGATCTCGGTCATGCCCGGTCTGTCTCCCCTCGGCAGGCGGCGCGTGACGCCCCATGCCCGTTCAGCCTACACTCGGCCCCCCCGAAGGCCAAAGCAGGACGGCACGACCATGACCCCACCCCGCAATTCCACGGCCGTCCGCGATGTCGCGAGCGTGCTGCACCCCTACACCGACGCCCGCGCCCACCAGAAGAACGGCCCGCTGGTCATCACCCGCGGCGAGGGCGTGCGCGTCTTCGACGACCAGGGCAACAGCTACATCGAGACGGTGGCCGGCCTGTGGTGCGCGGCACTCGGCTTCCACAATGAGCGCCTGGTCGAGGCGGCGGCGCGGCAGATGCGCCAGCTTCCCTTCTACCACGCCTTCACCGGCCGCACCCATGAGCCCATCGTGGACCTGGCCGAGATGCTGCTGGAACGCGCCCCGGTGCCGATGAGCAAGGTGTTCTTCGCCAACTCCGGCTCCGAGGCGAATGACAGCGCCATCAAGATGATCTGGTACTTCAACAACGCCATCGGCCGGCCGCAGAAGAAGAAGATCATCGC
This sequence comes from Rubritepida sp., assembly GCA_007129145.1. GTDB lineage: Bacteria > Pseudomonadota > Alphaproteobacteria > Acetobacterales > Acetobacteraceae > Roseococcus. The sequence continues at coordinate 2,222 of SKWC01000375.1, read as the reverse complement.
GCGGCTGAAGGGCTATCATGGCGTGACCATCGCCTCGGCCTCGCTCACCGGGCTGCCCTACAACCACAAATTCTTCGACCTGCCGATCGCGGGCATCCTGCACGCCGGCACGCCGCACCACTACCACAACGCCCACCCCGGCGAGTCCGAGGAGGATTTCGCCACCCGCCTGGCGGCCGAGCTGGACGCGATGATCGAGGCCGAGGGCCCCGAGACGGTGGCCGCCTTCTTCGCCGAGCCGATCATGGGTGCGGGCGGCGTCATCATCCCGCCCGCCACCTATTTCGAGAAGATCCAGGCGGTGCTGAAGAAGCACGACGTGCTGCTGGTGGCCGATGAGGTGATCTGCGGCTTCGGCCGCACCGGCAGCTACTGGGGCAGCCAGTCGCTCGGCATGCAGCCCGACATCCTGACCTGCGCCAAGGCGCTGTCCTCCAGCTACCTGCCGATCTCGGCGGTGATGGTGAATGAGCGCGTCTTCGAAGGCCTGGCCGATGGCAGCGCGGGGCTTGGCACCTTCGGCCATGGCTACACCTACTCCGGCCATCCCGTGCCGGCCGCCGTGGCGGTCGAGACGCTGAAGATCTACGACGAGATCGACATCATCGGCCATGTGCGCCAGGTGGCCCCCGTGCTGCAGGACGGGCTGCGCGCCCTGGCCGACCACCCGCTGGTGGGCGAGGCGCGCGGCATGGGGCTGATCGGCGCGGTGGAGCTGGTCGAGGACAAGGCGGCGCGCCGCAACTTCGACCCCGCCCGCAAGATCGGCCCGCGCTTCGTGAAGCTGGCCGAGGGGCATGGCCTGATCTGCCGCACCCTGCCCAATGACAGCATCGCCTTCTCGCCCCCGCTGGTCATCTCGGCCGAGGAGATCACGGACATGCTGGCGCGCTTCACCGCCACCCTGGACGAGCTGGCCGTGGCGCTGCGGCGCGAGGCGATCACGGCGGTCTGACCCGGTCGCCGCATGCGCCGGCTGATCTTCCTGCACCTGCCCAAGACCGGCGGCACCAGCATCCACAACCAACTGGTCGCCGCCGTCCCGCGGGAGCGCATCTTCCCCTGGCGCTTCTCCCATGAGGCGCAGCAGCATGCCGCCCGCGCGCCGGACTACCAGGTGTTCTCCGGGCATTTCCGCGCCTCGGACTTCGCGGACCTGCCCGGCGAGGTGCTGCGCTTCACCATCCTGCGCGAGCCCGTGGCGCGGCTGCTGTCCTTCTACCACTTCTGCCGCCGCCACAGCCGGGAGGTGGTGGAGCGCCACCAGCTGATCCAGCCGCGCATCGCCAGGGAGCGCGGGCTGCTGGGCTTCCTGCGCGCCCCCGAGGGCGCGGTTCAGGACGCCATCAACAACACCATGGCGCGCTACCTGGCCGGCCCCTACTGGACCACGGTCCGCGACGGCCGCACCATCCACATCGACATGCGCACCCGGCGCGAGGTGAGCGAGATGCGCATCATCGAGGAGGCGCTGCGCAACCTCCGGCACATGCATGTGTTCGGCGACCTGTCCGAGATCACCCGCGTCTACAACACCGTGGCCGAGGATTTCGGCCTGCCGGCGCTGGAGCGCATGCCGCGCGACAACACGCGCGAGGACGCCGCCCCGGGGCTGGAGCCGCATGAGGAGGAGGCCGTGCCGGAGGAGGCGATGGAGGAGATGCTGCGCCTGACCCGGCTGGACCGCATGATCTGGGAGTTGGCGCCGCGCTTCAGCCGGGGCTGAGGGCGGGGCTGGAAAAGAAGAAGGGGCGCCGGTGAGGGCGCCCCTTCCGATGTGTCACCCGGGTGGGTGCGTCAGATCAGGGTGTCGAGCGAGCCGCCGAAGGTGCTGAGGCCCACGATCTCCACCTGCATGTCGATCACGTCATTGCCATCCAGGTCGATCTCCAGGATGTCGCCGGTGTTGGACAGCGTGACGCTGCCCGACAGCAGGCTGAAGTCCAGCTTGTCCACGCCGAACTCAAACCCGTTGATCACGTCCGTGTAGGTTTCGCCGTCCGACTGCGCGATGCTGGTGAACTTCAGCACGTCCTCGCCAGCCCCGAAGGTGTACTGGTCCGAGCCCTTGGTCGCATGGAACTCCGACCCGCCGCTGCCGGCGAAGAAGGTGTCGTCGTAGTCCGAGCCGGAGATGGTCAGGAAGCCGGTGAACGCGTTGGCGCCGGTGAGGTTGGCGTAGACATTCACCGCATGGGAGAAGGCCGCGGCGTCCTGGCCGG
>SKWC01000185.1 GCA_007129145.1 Rubritepida sp. | reverse complement strand
TCTCGATGTTCTCCAGCAGCCGGGCCTGGCCGCGCAGGATCAGCGCGCCGGCGCCGCCGCCGGCCCAGGTGGCCAGGCCGGCCGTGATGACCTGATGCGTCAGCGCGTCCAGCGCGGTGCGGTTGGCCTCGATCTCGGTGGCCACATTCTCGCGAGCCTCATCCAGCGTGCGGCCGGCGAGGCGGGCGTTCAGGTAGTTCCCCGCCTCAACCAGCGCCGAGGGCGGCAGGCCGGCCGGCACCTCGATGACGCGGTTCTCCACGCGGCCATCGCCCTGCACCAGCACCACCAGGGCGCGGCCGGGGCCGAGCGGGACGAATTCGATGTGGCGCAGCGGCGCCTCGCCCTTGGGCGCGACCACGAGGCCCGCCGCCCCCGCCAGGCCCGACAGCATCTGCCCCGCCTCGGCCAGCGTTTCCTGGAGCGACCGGCCATGGGCGGCGCAGCGCGCGGAAATGGCCTCGCGCTCGGCCTCGCTCAGGTCGCCGAATTCCAGCAGCCCGTCCACGAAGAGGCGCAGGCCCCGTTCCGTGGGCAGGCGCCCGGCCGAGGTGTGCGGGGCGTAGAGCAGCCCCGCTTCCTCGAGGTCCGCCATGACGTTGCGGATGGAGGCGGGCGAGAGGTTGAGCGGCAGGCGGCGCGACAGGGTGCGGCTGCCCACCGGCTCCCCGGTCTGGACATAGAGTTCCACCAGCTCGCGCAGCACCGCCGTGGCCCGAAGATCGAGCCCGGAGGCGGCAAGCGGCATGAATCCCGGCATTGAGCGTGTGTGCATGGCCACCCCTCAGAGTGGGCGCCGGGGGGCGGCGGGTCAAGCGCCGCGGCGATGCCCCCTGTTCACCCGCCCGCGCCTGCGTATGTTGCCGGCCGACACGCAACGAAGACCCGAAGGAACCCCGAAGATGCGCCCATCCGGCCGCGCCGCCGACGCCCTGCGCCCCATCTCCATCGAAACCGGCATCGCGCGCCATGCCGAGGGCTCCTGCATGATCCGCATGGGCAACACCGAGGTGCTGTGCGTCGCCAGCGTCGAGGCCCGCGTGCCGCCCTTCCTGCGCAACCAGGGGATGGGCTGGGTGACGGCGGAATACGGCATGCTGCCGCGCGCCACCCACACCCGCGGCGACCGCGAGGCCGCGCGCGGCAAGCAATCCGGCCGCACCCAGGAGATCCAGCGGCTGATCGGCCGCAGCCTCCGCGCCGTGGTTGACCGCAAGGCGATGGGCGAGATGTCCATCACCCTCGACTGCGACGTGATCAACGCCGATGGCGGCACGCGCTGCGCCTCCATCACCGGCGCCTGGGTGGCGCTGCACCTCGCGCTGCAGCATTGCGTGCGCAACAACATCATGAGCAGCCTGCCGCTGACCGACCATGTGGCCGCCGTCTCCTGCGGGATCTCGGGCGGCGAGGCGGTGCTGGACCTCGACTATGTCGAGGACAGCGCGGCCGAGGCGGATGCCAATTTCGTGCTGACCGGCGCGGGCAATTTGGTCGAGGTGCAGGCCACCGCCGAGGGCGCGCCCTTCAGCGAGGCGCAGTTCCTGGCCATGCTGGACCTGGCGCGCGACGGGGTGGCGGCGCTGGTGGCGGCGCAGAAGGCCGCCGTGGGCGCATGAGCCACCGCCGCCTGGAGCCGGGGCGGCTGGTGCTGGCCAGCCACAATGCGGGCAAGCTGCGGGAGTTCCGCGGGCTGCTGGCGCCGCATGGGCTGGAGCTTGTGTCGGCGGGTGAACTCGGCCTGCCCGAGCCGGTCGAGACGGGAACCACCTTCCTGGAGAACGCCGCCATCAAGGCGCTTGCCGCGACCCGGGCCACCGGCCTGCCCGCGCTGGCCGATGACAGCGGCTGCGCGGTGGCGGCGCTGGGTGGCGCGCCGGGAGTGCACACGGCCGACTGGGCGACGCAACCCGATGGCAGCCGCGACTACGGCCCCGCGATGGAGCGGGTCATGCGCGAGGCGGGCCATGACCCCGACCGGGGCTGCGCCTTCGTCGCCACACTGGTTCTGGCCTGGCCCGACGGCCACACCGAGGGCTTCGAGGGCCGCACCGAAGGCACATGGACCTGGCCGCCGCGCGGGGCGCAGGGCTTCGGCTTCGACCCCATCTTCGTGCCGCAGGGGCAGGCCATGACCTATGCCGAGATGAGCACCGAGCAGAAGGCGCGGATCTCGCACCGGGCGCGCGCCTTCGCCGCGCTGGCCGCCGCCTGTCTGCCGCCGCCGGGCTGAGGACCGCCCGATGGACTGGCAGCTGCGCGTCCTGGTGCGGGTGGCGAAGTGGCTGCGCCGGCCGCCCTCACGACAATTCGTCTGGATCCTGGCGACGGTGGTGGTGGCGGGGGTCGCGCTGGCCCTGGTGGAGCGCTTCATCGGCTGGCCCGAATGGGCGACGGTGGACCGGAGTGCGCGCATCCATCGCTGAGGCGAGGATTCTGCGCAAGAATGCTGCGCCGCACAAGCGATTGCACGCAAAAAATATCTTGAGCCGGCCGGCGCGAAGCGGTTACAAAAAAGAAAGGGCCACCCCCGCGAGGGGGCGGCCCGAGTTAAGGGAGGAAACGCCAGTCACACGGCAGAAAGAAGGAAATCCCTCTCTCTGACTGGGAAAGTGCCGCAAAGGCCCCGGGAACCTCAAGAACAAATCGGGGCGGGAGACGGCGAAAAAGCGGGCAGACCGCTGGCTTCGGCCAAAATCTGGGCGGATGCAGCACAATGTGCAGGCATCCGCCCATTTTTTATGCACCACTAATCGGGAATGGCGAGCCAGTCGTCGCGGAAGCTGATCCAGCCGCTTTCGACCACGCCCACGATCGCGCCCCAGATCAGCAGCGAGATCAGCGTGGTCCAGAGCAGCTTGCGCCCCAGCATCGGCCGCTGCGGCGCGCCCCGCCAGCCGCCGGCCTCGGGGTCGCCCTGGGTGTCGGGGCGCACCCCCACCGGCAGGACGCAGAACAGCACGGTCCACCAGACCAGCGCGAAGACGACAAGCGCGATGAACCAGCCCATGGATCACACCCGCAGCAGATGGATTTCGACATTGGGCCGCTTGCGCAGCCGCCGGCCCAGCGCGCGGCGCAGCAGCCCGCGCGCCGAATCCGCCAGGCTGTCATCCTCGCGGCGCAGCCCCTTCGGCAGGTCGTTGACGCCGCGGGCCAGCTCGTCGGCGATCTGCGGCAGCTCGGGCCCGTCCGCCTCGAACAGGCCGGGCGCCGACACGCGCGGCGCGCCCAGCACGCGGCCATCGGCATCCACCGCAAGGCTCACCATCACGATGCCGTTGAACAGCATGCGCTTGCGCGCGCCCATCACGCCGCCCTGCAGCGGCAGCAGGCGGTTGCCGTCCACCGCCAGCCGCCCGACCGGCACCGCGGCGGGCAGCACCCCGGCATCGTCGGGGGCGAAGCGGACCACATCGCCATCCTCGACCAGGAAGGGCTGCGCGCCGCATTCCCGCGCGAGTTCCGCATGGTCCGCCAGGTGCCGCCACTCGCCATGCACCGGCACGCTGTAGCGCGGCTTCACCAGGCCATAGAGGCGCTTCAGCTCGTCGCGCGCCGGGTGGCCGGAGACATGCACCGCATGATCCTCGGCGGTCATCACGCGGCAGCCGCGCCGGGTCAGCGCATCCTGCATGCGCAGGATCGCGCGTTCGTTGCCCGGGATCATGCGCGAGGAGAAGATGACCGTGTCGCCCTGGCCCAGCGCGATGTTCGGATGCGTGTCGGCCGCGATCTTGGCCAGCGCGCTGCGCTCCTCGCCCTGGCTGCCGGTGCAGATCACCAGAAGGTTGTCGTCGGGAATGAAGCCGGCCTCCTCCTCGGAGACGAAATCCGGGATCGCCTCCAGGTAGCCGCATTCGCGCGCCGCCTGCACCGAGTTGCGCAAGGACCGCCCCACCAGCGCCACGTCGCGCCCCGCCGCCATGCCGGCGAGCGCGATCGATTCAATCCGCGCGAGGTTGGTCGAGAAGCAGCTGACCGCCACGCGGCCCTTCAGCCCGCGGATGATGGCGGCCATGTTGCGCCGCACATCGGCCTCGCTGCCCGAATGGCCCTCGGTCTGCGCGCCGGTGCTGTCGCAGATCATGGCCAGCACGCCTTCCTCGCCCAGCCGGGCGAAGCCCGCCTCGTCGGTCGGCGGGCCGATCAGCGGGTTGGGATCGAGCTTCCAGTCGCCGGTGTGCACCAGCAGCCCATGCGGGGTGCGGATGGCCAGCGCGGTCGCCTCCGGGATGGAGTGGGCGACGCGCAGGAACTCGACGTCGAAGGGGCCGGCGCGGTGCCGCCCTGGCAGCGGCACCGTGATCAGCTTCACGTCATGCGACAGCCCCGCCTCGGCCAGCTTGCGCCGCAGCACCGCCGAGGCGAAGGGCCCCGCCACCACCGGGCAGCGCAGCATGGGCCACAGATGCACCACCGCGCCCACATGGTCCTCATGGGCGTGGGTGATGACCAGCGCCTCCAGCGCGTCGCGCCGCTCCACCAGCCAGGCGGGGTCGGGCACCATGATGTCCACCGCGGGGTCGTCGCGCCCGCCGAAGCCGATGCCGCAATCCACCGCGAGCAGGCGGCCGTCGCAGCGGTACAGGTTCAGGTTCATCCCGATCTCCCCGGTGCCGCCGAGGGGGATGAAGGCCAGATCATTCATGTCGGAAAAATCATTCACAGGCTGTCTCGTGGGGAAATGGGGGCCGGGTTGCGGTCTGCCAACAGCCGCAGCCCCTCCAGCGTCAGATCGGGGTCCACCTGGGCGATCAGCGTGCTGCCCTCGGCCAGCAGGGGTGCCAGGCCGCCGGTGCCGATGACCTTCATCGGGCCGATGTCGGCCTCGGCCTGGATGCGGGTGACGATGCCCTCGATCAGCCCGACATAGCCCCAGAATACGCCGGACTGCATGGCCGAGACGGTGTCGCGCCCGATCACCGCCTGCGGCCGGCCGATGCCGATGCGCGGCAGCCGCGCCGCCGCATGGTGCAGCGCCTCGATGGACAGGTTGATGCCGGGCGCGATGACGCCGCCCAGATAGGCGCCGTCGCCGGCCACCACGTCGAAGGTGGTGGCGGTGCCGAAATCGATCACCACCAGCGGGCCCCGGTAGTGCTGGTGCGCCGCCAGCGCGTTGAGCAGGCGGTCCGCGCCGACCTCCTGCGGGCGGTCAACCCGGATGTCGAAGCCCCAGTCGAGCACGGAGCGCGCGACCAGCGGCTCCACCTCGAACCATTCGCGCGACAGTCGGCGGAGGTTGTAGAGCGCGGCCGGCACCACCGTGCCGATGACGCAGCGCGTGACCTGGTCCGGGCGCAGGCCGCGGTGCTGCATCAGCGCCAGCAGCCAGACCGCATATTCGTCCGAGGTGCGCTGCGGGTCGGTGGCGATGCGCCAGCGGCCGCGCCACTCCGTCCCGTCATGCACGGCGAAGACGACATTGGTGTTCCCCGCATCCACGGCCAGCAGCATTCAGCGCGCCTCCACTTCCCCGGTGCGATGGTGTTCGAGCCCCGCCTCGGTGCGCAGGCAGAGCGCGCCGTCCTCGGCCAGCCCCTCGTAGCGCCCGGCGCGCAGCCTGTCGCCCTGCCGCAGCGTGATGCTGCTTCCCGCCTCGGGCCCGGCTGCCATCCAGACCGCGCGCACCGGGCCGAAGCCCTCCCGCGCGTGGCGCCCAAGCCAATGGCCCAGATGGTCCAGCAGGGCGCGGGCGAAATCCTCCGGCGGGACGGGGCCGAGTGCGGCGGTGGGGCGGTCCGGCAGCGCCGGCGCATGCGCCAGGTTCACGCCGAAGCCAAGGATGAGATGCGCGATGCCGCCATCCGCGGCCGGCGTGGCCTCGGCCAGGATGCCACCGGCCTTGGCGCCGTCCAGCAGCAGGTCATTGGGCCAGCGCAGCCGCACGGGGGCGTGGGCGGCGGCGGCGGCATGCAGCGCCACCCCGGCCAGCAGGGCGAATTCCGGCGCCGCG
>SKWC01000186.1 GCA_007129145.1 Rubritepida sp. | reverse complement strand
CCCCGCTTGCCCCGGCCCCCCCGAGAGGCTAGGCATCCGGCTTCCGCTGAGAGCCCAGGAATCCCCACGCGACGTTCTCACGCCTGTTCGGCTTCCTCTCCGCCGACATGGCCATCGACCTCGGCACCGCCAACACCCTCGTCTATGTGAAGGGGCGCGGCATCGTGCTGAATGAGCCCTCGGTCGTGGCCATCTCGGACAATCGCGGCCGCAAGCAGGTGATGGCGGTGGGCGAGGAGGCGAAGCAAATGCTCGGCCGCACCCCAGGCAACATCGCCGCCATCCGGCCGCTGCGCGACGGCGTGATCGCCGATTTCGAGGTCGCGGAAGAAATGATCAAGCATTTCATACGCAAGGTGCACAACAGGCGCAGCTTCGCCTCTCCGCTGATCGTGGTGTGCGTCCCCTCGGGCTCCACCGCGGTTGAGCGACGCGCCATCCAGGAAAGCGCCGAGAGCGCGGGGGCTCGCAAAGTGCTGCTGATCGAGGAGCCGATGGCCGCGGCCATCGGCGCCGGCCTACCGGTCACCGAGCCCTCAGGCTCGATGATCGTGGATATCGGCGGCGGCACGACCGAAGTCGCCATCATCTCGCTTGGCGGCATCGTTTATGCGCGCAGTGTGCGCGTGGGTGGTGACAAGATGGATGAGGCGGTGGCCAGCTATATCCGCCGCACCTACAATCTCCTGATCGGCGAAAGCTCGGCCGAGCGCATCAAGATGGAGATCGGCGCCGCCACCCCGCCCGAGGGCGGCGAGGACGGCCCTGCCACCGAGGTCAAGGGCCGGGGCCTGATGGACGGCGTCCCGCGCGAGGTGGTGGTGACCCAACGCGAGATCGCCGCCGCGCTGAGCGAACCGGTGACGCAGATCGTGGATGCGGTGAAGGTTGCGCTGGAGAACACGCCGCCCGAACTGGCCGCCGACATCGTGGACAAGGGCATCGTGCTCACAGGCGGCGGCGCGCTGCTTTACCGCCTGGACGAGGTCCTGCGCGAGGCCACCTACCTGCCCGTCGTGGTGGCCGAAGAGCCGCTGAACTGCGTGGCACTGGGCACCGGCCGCGCCCTCGAGGACATGAAGCGGCTTCGCCAAGTGCTCTCTTCGATGTATTGATGGGGTGAACCCCGGGCCACGGGAGCAGCATGATCCGTCTCAGCATCCCGCTGCGCCAGGCGTTGGCCCGCATGTCGCTTCCGGTCCTGCTGGCCGTGGCCATCGGGACCCTGCTGCTGGGCCGGGCGGATCCCCAGGCGGTTGAGCGTGCGCGCATGATGCTCGCGGACGTGCTCTCGCCGGTCTGGGCGGCGGTGCAGGAACCCGTGCAGGCTGGCCGCGACATGGTGGCTGAGGTTCGCGGCCTGTGGAACCTGCGCACTGAGAACGCCCGCCTGATCGAAGAAAACGAACGCCTGCGCCGCTGGCATTCCGCCGCGCTGGCGCTCGAGGCGGAGAATGCGCTGCTGCGTCGGCAACTGGCCTGGATTCCCGATCCGGCGCCGCATTTCCGCACCGCCCGGGTGGTGGCCGATGCCGGCGGTACCTATGCGCGCGCTGTCCTGTTGGCCGCGGGTCCGCAGCACGCCATCCGCCGCGGCCAAGTCGCGCTGGATGATCGCGGCTTCGCGGGCCGCGTGACGGAAGTGGGTGCGCGCTCCGCCCGCGTTTTGCTGGCCACCGACATCAACAGCCGCATTCCCGTCACCATCGTCGGTTCACGCGCGCGCGCCATCATGGCTGGCGCCAACACCGCCCGGCCGCGATTGCAGCACTGGCCCGAGGGGGTGGCCCCGCAGGAGGGCGAGCGTGTGGTCACCAGCGCCGAGGGCGGTGCCTTCCCGGCCGGCCTGCCGGTTGGCGTGGTACGCTGGAGTCCTTCGGGCGCGGCCGAGGTCGAGCTCTACGCCCGGCTCGACCGCCTCGATGTCCTGCGCCTCTTCGATTTCGGCCTGTCCGGCATTCTCCCGCCCGAGGCCGCGCCACGCCCGCCGCCGCGCGCCCGGCCTCCAGCACCCCCGGCCCAGACGGCGGCCCCGTCTCCGTCGGAGGCCCCCGCCACGACACCCCCGCGGGGCGGCGGCGGATGAAGGGCCGTCGGGAGCCTGCAAGTGGACCGCTTCAGCGCCTTGATGCAGGCGCCCGCGCGATCTTTCCGGTCAGCCTCACCGCCTTCCTGGCCGTGATGGCCGCGGTACCCATCGGGCCGCCGAGCTTGGTCATCGCCCTCGCGCTCCCCTGCGTTTTTTTCTGGAGCCTTTTTCGCCCGGCAGCGATGCCGCCGCTCGCGGTGTTCGCGCTTGGCCTTCTGGCCGACCTGCTGAGCTTCCAGCCCCTTGGCGTGGGCGTGCTGTTGCTGCTGGTGACCCATGGGGTCGCCATGCGCTGGCGCGCGGTGATCGCACGCGCGCCCTTTCTGGTGGCTTGGCTTGCCTTCTCTGCCCTGGCACTCGGCGCGGCCGCGCTTGGCTGGCTGCTTCAGCTGGTTCTCACGCTGCAATGGCCTCCCCTTGCGCCGCCGCTGGCGTTGGCGGCCATGATGCTCGGCATGTATCCACCGCTTGCTCTCGTCCTGTCGCGCATGCACATGGCCATGGCGCGCGCCGAGGATGCCCTGCGATGAGGTGGCCCTGGAGGCGGCGCGAGAAGGGCGGCCTGGCCGGCTTTTCCATGCGTGGCATAAAACGTGACGAGGAGCAGCGTCGCGCCGCTTTCACCCGGCGTGCCCTGCTGCTGGGCGGCGTGCAACTCGGCGCCTTCGCTTTCCTGGGCTCACGTCTCTACGCCTTGCAGGTCGAGCAGGGAGAGCGTTTCGCCACCCTGGCCGAGGAGAACCGCCTGTCCGTGCGGCTCCTGCCACCGCCGCGCGGCCGGGTTCTGGACCGCAACGGCCATGTGGTCGCGGGCAACCGACTGAACTGGCGCGCCTTGCTGGTCGCCGAGCAGACCGCCGATGTCGAGGCCACCTTGGCCAATTTCAGCCAGATCGTGCCGCTGACCGAGGCTGAGATCGCGCGGGTGGTTCGCGAAACCCGCCGGCGCCGCCGCTTCGTTCCGCTGACCGTGCGCGAATTCCTCACCTGGGAGGAGATGGCGCGGATCGAGGTCAATGCGCCGGTCCTGCCCGGCATTCTGATCGATGTGGGCACCACGCGGATCTATCCGGAGGCCGAGCACCTGGCCCATATCGTCGGTTATGTCGCCCCGCCCAGCGAGGCCGACATGGACGGCGACCCCCTGCTGCAGCTTCCCGGCATCCGGGTCGGCCGCGCCGGGATCGAGCGTCACCACGAACCCGCGCTGCGCGGCCGTGCCGGCGCGGTCCAGGTGGAGGTGAACGCGGTCGGCCGCGTCATCCGCGAGCTCGACCGCCGCGAGGGCGCTGCGGGTGCCGATGTGGAAATCACCATCGACACCGAACTCCAGAAGGCAGTTCGCGCCCGCTGCGAGGAAGGCACCTCGGTGGTCCTGATGGATGCGCGGAACGGTGAAGTGCTGGCCATGGGCAGCCAGCCCTCCTTCGACCCGAACCTGTTCAATTCCGGCATCTCGACCGCCCAATGGCGGGAGTGGACCGAAGGCCGCGCCACGCCGCTGATCAACAAGGCGACCAATGGGCTGTACGCGCCGGGCTCCACCTTCAAGATGGTGGTGGCGCTGGCGGCGCTGGAGGCGCGCGTTACCACGCCATTCGAACGCATCTTCTGCCCAGGCCATCTGGATTTCGGCGGGCACCGCTTCCACTGCTGGAACCGCTTCGGCCATGGGCAAGTGGACATGCGGACCTCCGTGAAGGTCTCCTGCGACGTCTATTACTATGAGATCGCGCGACGGGTGGGCATGGACCGCATCGCCGCGATGGCGCGGCGCTTCGGGATGGGCGTGCCGCTGCCCATCGAGCTGCCTGGCACCCGGTCTGGCCTGGTGCCGACCCGAGCCTGGCGCGAGGCACGCGGGCAACGCTGGTCCCCCGGCGATACGGTGGTGCATGGCATCGGCCAGGGCTTCTACCAGCTCACGCCGCTCTCGCTTGCTGTGATGACGGTCCGCCTTGCCTCCGGCCGTGCGGTGCAGCCGCATCTGACGCGCGCCATCGGCGGCCGCCCGGCGCCTGGCGCCGGCGCTGAGGATTGGCCCAGCCTCGGCATCCCCGAAGGCCATCTGCGCCAAATGCGCGACGCCATGTGGTCCGTGGTGAATGAGCAGGGCGGCACCGCCTGGTCCTCGCGCGATCTGGGCGGCTTTGGCCAGATGGCCGGCAAGACCGGCACCACCCAGGTCCGCCGCGTCAGCCGCGAGCAGCGCGAACGCGGCTTCGACGTGCGCAACATGCCTCGCGAATGGCGCCCGCACGCCCTGTTCGTGGGCTACGCGCCGGCCCAGAACCCGCGCTTCGCCGTCAGCGTGGTCGTGGAGCACGGCACATCGGGCTCGGGTGCGGCCGCGCCGCTGGCGCGTGACGTGCTGCGCGATGCCTTCGAGCGCTTCGGCGCGGGGGTCGAGACGCCGCGCGTGGCCCGGCTCCGGGGCGGCGAATGAGCTCCATCCTCGAAAGACGATTGCTTGCGCGCGACCATGGCGCGGGCTTCGTACAGAAGCTCTGGCAGATTCCCTGGCTCTTCGTGCTGTTGCTCTGCGCCGTGGCCGGGGTCGGCTATGTTGCGCTCTATTCCGCGGGCGGAGGCGATCCGAACCTCTACGCGAACCGCCACGGGCTGCGCTTTGCCTTCGCCCTGGTCATCATGCTGGGCCTTGCCTTCGTGGATGTGCGCTGGATCGCCCGCGCTGCGCCCTTCGGCTATGCGCTGGGGCTGGCGCTGCTGGTGCTGGTGGCGGTGGCGGGGCAGGTTGGCGGCGGCGCGCAGCGCTGGATCAACCTCGGCTTCATGCAGCTTCAGCCCTCTGAACTGATGAAGGTGATGCTCGTGCTGGTGCTGGCCTGGTGGTTCCACCGCGCAAGCCACGCCCGCATGGGCAATCCGCTCTTCCTGATCCCGCCGCTCTTTCTTGTCCTCGTGCCGGTGGTGCTGATTTACAAGCAGCCCAATCTCGGCACGTCGCTGATCGTGCTGGCGCTGGGTGGAGTGATGTTCTTCGCCTCTGGCGTCCGCTGGTGGAAATTCGCTGCCGTGGGCGCGCTGCTCGCCGCCGCCGCGCCTCTGGTCTATACGAATCTTCGCGAGTACCAGCGCGCCCGCATCCTCACCTTCCTGGACCCGGAGAGCGACCCCCTGGGGGCTGGCTACAATATCATCCAGTCCAAGATCGCGCTTGGCTCCGGCGGTATCTGGGGGAAGGGTTTCCTGCAGGGGACGCAGGGACACCTCAATTTCCTTCCGGAGAAGCAGACCGACTTCATCTTCACCATGATCGCCGAGGAATTCGGCCTGGTCGGCGCGCTGGGCACGCTCGGGCTGCTGCTGCTGGTGGTGGGCTTCTGCCTGCTCGTGGCACTGCGCTGCCGCCACCAGTTCGGGCGGCTGCTGGCGCTCGGGCTAGGCGCGAATTTCTTCTTCTACGTCTTCGTCAATGTCGCCATGGTCACCGGCGGCATCCCGGTCGGCGGTGTGCCGCTGCCGCTGATCAGCCACGGCGGCAGTGCGATGCTTACGACCATGCTGGGCTTCGGCCTGCTGCTGAGCGCCTGGGTGCATCGCGATCTGGAGTTCGGCGTGGCGCGGGACTGAAGGAGCGGCCTCCGCCAGTGCTGCCCTACTGTCCTGATCGCGACGTTCTTATGATTTAGGTATTGGGTCGTGGGGGCTGGCGGTGGGCAAGGCGGGGGTGGCGATCGACCTGACGGCGCCGGAGCGGCGGGAGCTGGAATCGCTCGCCCGCGCGCACCGCACCGGGCAGGCTATGGCGCGTCGGGCCCGGATCGTGCTGGCCGCGGCGGCGGAGCTGGAGAACAAGGCGATCTGCGCCGAGGTGGGCGCAGACGCCAGCACGGTCTTGAAATGGCGCCGCCGCTTT
>SKWC01000155.1 GCA_007129145.1 Rubritepida sp. | reverse complement strand
GCCATGTCGCGCCCGCGCAGGCGCGCGCCCTGGCGCTTGCGGCGCCAGCGGGGCCGGGCCGGGTCGGGCTGTTCGTGGATCCGGAGGATGCGCTGCTGGAGGCGGTGCTGGCCGAGGTGCCGCTGGACGTGGTGCAGCTGCATGGCGAGGAAAGCCCCGAGCGTGTGGCGGCGGTCCGGGCGCGCTTCGGCCTGCCGGTCATGAAGGCGATCGGCATCGCCAGCCGCGCGGACCTGGCTGCCATCGCGCCACAGGCCGCGGTGGCGGACCGGCTGCTGCTGGATGCCAAGGCCCCGCCCGGGGCGGTCCTGCCGGGCGGCAACGCCGCGCCCTTCGACTGGGGCCTGCTGCGTGGCGTGGATGTCGGGCGACCCTGGCTGCTGGCGGGCGGGCTGACGCCCGACAATGTGGCGCAGGCGCTGGCCGTGTCGGGCGCGTCGGGGGTGGATGTCTCCTCCGGGGTGGAGCGTGCGCGCGGGGTGAAGGACCCGGCCCTGATCGCGCGTTTCGTGGCGGCGGCGAAGGCTTGGGAAAAACCCGCGCCTTCGCTATCTACGTGATCTCCGCGCCAGTTCCGGGAATGCCCAGTTGAACAAGCCCCTGACCCGTCCGAACACCCTTCGCAGCGGCCCCGACGCCGCCGGCAAATTCGGCGGCTTCGGCGGCCGTTTCGTCGCCGAGACGCTGATGCCGCTGATCCTGGAGGTGGAGGCAGCCTATGCCGCGGCGCGCAAGGACCCGGCCTTCGACGCCGAATGGCGCCGGCTGCTCAAGGATTACGTGGGCCGCCCCAGCCCGCTGTGGTTCGCCGAGCGGCTGACGAAGCATTGCGGCGGCGCCAAGATCTACTTCAAGCGCGATGAGCTGAACCACACCGGCGCGCACAAGGTGAACGCCGTGCTCGGCCAGATCCTGCTGGCGAAGCGCATGGGCAAGAAGCGCATCATCGCCGAGACTGGCGCGGGCCAGCATGGCGTGGCCACCGCCACCGTCTGCGCCCTGTTCGACCTGCCCTGCACCGTCTTTATGGGGGCGACCGACGTGGCGCGGCAGCAGCCCAACGTGTTCCGCATGAAGCTGCTGGGCGCCGAGGTCGTCGCCGTCGAATCCGGCGCCGCCACGCTGAAGGACGCGATGAACGAGGCGCTGCGCCACTGGGTCGGGAATGTCGAGGACACCTACTACTGCATCGGCACGGTGGCCGGCCCGCACCCCTATCCGGCCATGGTGCGCGACTTCCAGTCCATCATCGGCGAGGAAACCCGCGCACAGATGATGGAGGCCGAGGGCCGCCTGCCGGACATGCTGGTGGCCGCGATCGGCGGCGGATCGAACGCCATGGGGCTGTTCCACCCCTTCCTGGACGATGCCGCCGTGCGGATGATCGGCGTCGAGGCCGGCGGCCATGGCGTGGACACCCCGGAACACGCGGCCAGCCTGACCGGCGGCCGGCCGGGCGTGCTGCACGGCAACCGCACCTATCTGCTGCAGGACGAGCACGGCCAGATCCTGGAGGGCCACTCCATCAGCGCCGGCCTGGACTACCCGGGCGTCGGCCCGGAGCACGCATGGCTGCATGAGCTGGGCCGCGTCGAATACGTCAACGCCACCGACGCCGAGGCGCTGGACGCCTTCCAGACCTGCTCGCGGCTGGAGGGCATCATCCCCGCCCTGGAACCCGCCCATGCGCTGGCGCATGTGCTCAAGATCGCGCCCACCCTGCCGCCCGAGACGCTGGTCGTGATGAACATGTGCGGCCGCGGCGACAAGGACATCTTCACCGTCGCCAAGCTGCTCGGGGAGGATTTCTGATGGCCTCGCGCATCGCTGCGCGCTTCGCCGCGCTGCGCGCCGAGGGGCGCGGGGCGCTGATCCCCTTCCTCGAAGCCTACGACCCCGACCACGCCACCAGCATGGCGATCCTGCGCGGCATGCCCGCGGCGGGCGCCGACCTGATCGAGATCGGCGTGCCCTTCACCGACCCCATGGCGGATGGGCCGATCATCCAGCTCGCCGGGCAGCGCGGGCTGAGGGCCGGCGCGACCCTGGCCGGCACGCTGGAGATGGTGCGCGCCTTCCGCGCGGATGACGACGCCACGCCCGTGGTGCTGATGGGCTACCTCAATCCCATCCTCTCCTACGGTCCGGCGCGCTTCGCCGCCGATGCCGCCGCCGCCGGGGTGGACGGGCTGATCGTGGTGGACATGCCGCCCGAGGAAGCCGCGGTGCTGGCGCCGCATGCCGCGGCGCATGGCCTCGACATCATTCGCCTGGTGGCACCCACCACCGACGACGCGCGGCTGCCGCTGGTGCTGAACGCCAGCTCCGGCTTCGTCTATTACGTGGCGATCACCGGCATCACCGGCACGCGCAGCGCCGCGCCCGAGGCGCTGGAGGCCGCCATCCCGCGCATCCGTGCCCACACCGACCTGCCCATCTGCATCGGCTTCGGCGTGCGCAGCCCGGAGCAGGCGGCACATGCCGCGCGCGTCTCGGACGGTGCCGTGGTGGCCTCGGCGCTGATCGACAACCTGGCGAAGTCGCTCGATGCCGCGGGCGGCCCCGCGCCGGACAGCGCCCGCCGCGTGCTGGACCAGGTGCGCGAGCTGGCCGCGGCGGTGCGCGCCGCCCGCCAGGGTGCCGACGCGGCATGAGCGCGGTCGGCTTCATCGGCCTGGGCATGATGGGCCGGCCGATGGCCGAGAACCTGCTGGCGAAGGGCACGGAACTCGTCACCTGCGACGCCGCCGGCGTGGCGCTGGAGGGTGCCGCTGTCGCGCGCGACGCCGCCGATGTGGCGCGCCGGGCCGGCACCGTCATCCTGATGCTGCCCGACAGCCCGGCGGTGGCAAGCGTGATGCCCGCGCTGCTGGACGCCATGGCCCCGGGCGGGCTGGTCATCGACATGGGCAGCAGCCAACCGGCCGAGACCCGCCGCTGGGCCGCCGAACTCGGCGCGCGCGGCTGCGCGATGCTGGACGCACCCGTCTCCGGCTCGGTGGTCAAGGCGCGGGCCGGCACGCTCGCCATCATGGTGGGGGGCGCGGCGGCCGACCTCGTCCGCGCCGAGCCCCTGCTGCGCCGCATGGGCGAGGCCATCATCCCGACCGGCCCGGTGGGCAGCGCCCACGCCATGAAGGCGCTGAACAACTACGTCTATGCGGCCGGGCTGCTGGCGGTGGCCGAGGCGGCGCTGATGGCCGAGGCCGAGGGGCTGGACCTCGGCATCCTCACCGCGGTGATGAACGCGAGTTCGGGACGCAACATCGCCACCGAGACGAAGCTCGCGCAGGAGATCATCCCCGGCCGCTACGCCGGCGGCTTCCAGCTCGGCCTGATGCGCAAGGACCTGGAGACGGCCGGGGGCATCGCCGCCCGGACCGGCACGCCGCACGCGTTGTTGGAGCTATGCCGCGCCGAGTGGGAACGCGCGACGGCGGCACTGGGGCCGCGCGCCGACAACACGGAGATCCATCGCCACCTGGCGGGGCGTGGCCGCTCAGGAGGCGGCTGAGGCCGCCACCCGGCGCGCCCGCGCCCGGCGCCAGTCGCGCCAGGCGCTCCAGATGAGCGAGACGGCCATCAGCGCGCCGATCACCAGGGCGGCGGGGTGGTTCAGGAACTCGCCCCACTCGCCGCCGGCCATCTGCCAGGCGCGCAGCATTTCGGTCTCGATCAGCTTGCCCAGCAGCAGCCCCACCACGATCGCCGCCACCGGGTAGCCGTTGCGCGCCATCAGCCAGCCCAGCACGGCGAAGACGCACAGCGTGAGCGGCCCGGCGTGGCTGCCCTCGATGGCGAAGGCGCCCATGGTGGAGATGACCAGCACGCAGGGGATCAGGTAGCGCAGCGGCATGCGCACGACGCTGCTGGCGACGAAGACGAAGGCGGTGCCGACCACCACCAGCAGCACGGCCTGGGCGAAGTTCGACATGATGATGGCATAGACCACGTCACGGTTCTCATCCATGAAGCGCGGCCCGCCGATCACATTGTGCATGGCGAAGGCGGCCAGCAGGATGGCGGTGGCGCCGCCACCCGGAATGCCCAGCGCCAGCATGGTGGCCATGGAACCGCCCTCGCTGCTGCTGTTGGCGGCTTCCGCGGCCATCACCCCCTTCACATTCCCCTGGCCGAAGCTCTCGGGCTCAGGGTCGCTGCGCCGCGCCTCGCCGTAGGAGATCAGGTTGGCGATGGAGGCGCCCACGCCGGGGACGGCGCCGATGCCGGCGCCGATCAGCGCGCCGCGCAGGACGGTCACTGGGCGGCGCAGCACCGAAGCCCCGCCGGCCAGGATGCGCGGCAGGCTGATCTTGCGATCCTCCTCATTGGCCACGATGAATCGCGTGTTGACCAGGGCGAAAAGCTGGCTTGCCGCAAGCAGCCCGACCATCGCGGGAATGGTGGGCACGCCGTCCAGCAGCCAGGAAACACCCATGTCGCCACGGATGTAGCCGGCCGTGTTCATGCCCACCGTGCCGAACAGGACGCCGATCGCCGCGGCGAAAAGTCCCTTGGCGAGGGACGAGCTGCCGATCGAGCCGAGCAGCACCAGCCCCCAGATCCCGATCGCGGCCATCTCGAAGGGGCCCATGCGGAGCACCACCTCGGCCAGGGGCTGCACCAGGACGAAGAGCACCGCATAGGACAGCATGACGCCGATGCAGGACGCGATCAGCGCTGCCCCGAGAGCCTCGTTGTGGCGGCCCTGCCGGGACATGGGATAGCCGTCGAAGGTCGTCGCCACGGCGGCCGAGGTGCCTGGAATACCCATCAGCACCGCGGGCACGGAGCCGCCGAACCCCGCCCCCGTGAACACCGAGGTGAGGAAGATGATGGCCGGCAGGAAGTCCATGTAGAGGGTGGCCGGCAGCACGAGGGCCAGCGCCATGGAGCCCGAGATGCCCGGCAAAGCGCCGAAAACCAAGCCGATCACCAGCCCCGGGATCATCCAGATCCAGGCCTGGGGGTTGCCGGCGAGCATGGCGATGGCCGAACCGGCGGCGGCGAGATCGATCATCGGCGCCTCAGACGATGGAGGTGGGGAAGGGGTAGGGGATCAACCAGCCGAAGGCTTCCACCACGGCCCATGTGAAGACAGGGGGAAACAGCAGCAGCCACGGCCAGCGCCGTTCGCCACCGATGAACAGCGCCACGACCACGAAGCCCCAGATGGCGATGTCGTAGCCGACCTCCTCCAGGACCAGGATGAACAGCACGAAGGCCAGCACCATCGCCGCCGTGCGGCCGAAATCCGTCCAGCTTTCGGGTGGCGCGGCGGCTGGCGGCGGCCGCAGGCAACCCCAGGCGAGCACGGCCCACAGCGCCAGCGCCAACCAGATGGTCGGCTGCAGCAGCAGCAGGTTGCCCGGGTTGAGCGAGACGCCGCGCGCCTCGATCAGGTAGTTGAGCGCCGCCGCCGCCAGCGCGGTGATGACCGCCAGCTCGCCCCAGGCCACACGCCGCCAGGAGAAACGAAGCGGCGCCGGGCGCCCATGCCGATCGGTTTCCGACATGGGCGTCGCGCGCTCAGGCGCCGCCGCGCAAAATGTCGGCGAAGCGCTGCATCAGCGAGGCGCCTTCGAGATAAGCGCGGTTGGACGCCTCCGGTCCGTACCAGCGCGTCGCCAACTGTTGCCCCTGCAGCGTGCTGACACATTCGGGGTCCTTGGTTGCCGCCTCCGTCGCTTCAAGGATGCGCGCATAGATGGCCGGCTGCTCATCCTTCAGGCGGGTCGGAATGACGAGGCCGCGCTGGGAGCCGTCCAGATACTCGCCCTGGAAGCCGGCCTGCTGGGCGTGCTCCATGATGGTGGGGGTGTCGGGGAAGCCTTCCGCGCGCTCGTCGGAGAAGGTCAGCAGCGGGCGGATGCGGTCCGCCAGTGGCAGGAAGCCCTCGCCGCCCACGAAGCCCACGTCAATGACGCCGCCCGCGGTCGCGTTGCGGGCCGGGCCGCCACCGTCATAGGTGACGGTGCGCACGCGAGAGACATCGATGTCATGCGCGCGGAACAGCAGGGTGAGGTTCACCAGATCCGCGGAGGCCGGCTGCACGCCCACCACCAAGCTGCGCGGGTCGCGCTTCAGCGCGTCCAGCACATCGGTGACCGACTGGAAGGGCTTGTCGCGCGACGTCGCCATCAGCGTCGAATCGCGCGAGGGCAGGTTGACCATCCAGAAGTCCTCGACCGCAAAACGCGCGTTCCGAGTGAGGATGGTCAGCGGGATGTAGGGCCCCGCCGAGGTGATCATCAGCGTGTAGCCGTCCATCGGCTGCTGCAGCGCAAAGGTGTGGCCCAGCATTCCGCCGCCGCCCGGCCGGTTCACCACCGTCACCGGCTGGCCCAGCTGGCGCGAGAGGAAGGGCGCGAAGGCGCGCGCCAGGCGGTCGTTGTAGCCGCCTGTGGCGAAGGGCACGAGCAGGCTGATGGGGCGCGACGGATAGGCCTGCGCACGCAGCGTGGCCGGCGCGGCCAGCGTCGCGGCGCCAGCGGCGCCGAGGAGAAGGCGGCGCGAAACACCCGTTTTATTCTTGAGCATGATTTCCATCCCTGAACGAGGAACCGGTGCATTCCGGCCCTTTCGCGGTGCTTGACCTGACTGTATGGACCCAGGCGGCCGGCAGTCAACAGCGCCGCACGCCCGCCGAGACGGCAAAGGAAAGAGAGGAATTTCATGGATCTGCGCTATGAGGGGCGGCGCGTGCTGGTCGTGGGCGCATCGGTGGGCATCGGCGGCGCCATCGCGCGCCTGCTGGCCGAGGAAGGCGCGCATCTGCTGATCGCCTCGCGCAGCGCCGAGGGCATCGCCGCAACCGCCGATTCCATCGCCACCGCCACCAACAACCGCCCCCACACCGCCGTTGGCGACATCACCGAGGCCGGTGCGGCCGAGGCGCTGGTGGCCGCGGCGCAGGATGCGCTGGGCGGGCTCGATGCGGTGATCGACTGCGTGGGCGGGTCCATCCGCTCCGGCTTCGAGGCGCTGACCGACGCGGATTGGCAGGCCAACCATGTCTTCAACGTGCTCTCGGCGGTGCGGGTCGTGCGCGCGGCCCTGCCCGCGCTGCGCCAGGGCGAGGCGCCTGCGGTGGTCATCCTGGGCGCGGCGGCCGCGCGCATGCCCTACCCGAACCAGATCGTCTCCAACGTGCACAAGGCGGGGCTGCTGGCGCTCGTGAAGACGTTGGCCGCCGAATACGCGCATGAGGGCATAAGGGTGAACAGCGTGGCCCCCGGCCGCACCGTGACCCGGCTGTGGACCGAGCGCGCCGACCGCCTGGCCGCCGAGCGCGGCATCACGCGCGAGGCGGTGTTCGCCGAATTCGCCCATGAGATCCCGCTGGGGCGCTTCGGCCAGGCCGAGGAGGTGGCGGCCATGGCGGTGTGGCTGGCCAGCCCGCGCGCCAGCTATGTCACCGGCCAGACCGTCAATGTGGACGGCGGGATCGCGCGCGGGCTGGTTTGAGCGCGGGCTTCAGGCGGCGGGCATGTTCAAAATCGCCCGCGCCTCCTCCGGGGTGGCCACCTCGCGGCCCATGTCGCGCGACATGCGGGCCACCCGGTGCACGATGTCGGCATTGGTGGGGCAGCCCAGCTCCGGGTAGTGGTAGTCGCCGAGGCCGGGCGCCACATGCCCGCCCTCCGCGATCGCCACCGCCGCGCAAGGGAAGATGTTGGCGTGCTTGGTGCACACCGCCCATTGCAGGCTCTCGTCCTTCGGCATGGCGTGGAAGAAGGCGGCCAGCCCCGCCGGCGTGGCCTCATGCCCGGCCAGCCGGCTGCCGCCGCACAGCGGGATCTTGGCCAGCGCCGGGCTGTCCAGCAGCCCCATCTCGATGAAGGCGGCGGTGGCGCGCATGAAGGCCACCGTCCAGATGCCCACCGAGGGTTTCACCCCCAGCTCCTTCATGGTGCGGGCGAAGAACATGCAGCTCTCGATGCTGTTCTCATACACCTTGTCGGTGGTCTCCCAGCGCTTCTCGGCCGGGTTGTAGCGGTCCATGTTGGTGCTGCCGATGTCGATGGTGGCGATGTCCGGCTTGGACGCCGCCACATGCTTGACCCGGTCCTTGGCGTCGCCCTCCAGATAGACATTGCCCAGGGTGGTGTGGATCAGGATGTCGCTGCGCGCGCGGATCTCGCGGGTGATCTCGGCGTAGAGCTCGGGGCTGTGGCTGCGCTCGCCATTGGGGCCGCGGGCGTGCACATGCACGATGGAGGCGCCGGCCTCGCGGCAGCGCGCCGCATCCTCGGCGATTTCCTGGGGCGAGTAGGGGATGTGCGGGTTGGGCCCGCGCATCTCCCACTCATTGAGGCGGACGTTGATGATCAGCTTCTTCTTCATGGCCTGTGCGGGTCCCCGTCAGCCTGGAATGTTCAGCATCGCCCGCGCCTCGGCCGGCGTGGCGGTCTCGCGGCCATAGGCGCGGGCCATGCGCGCGAAGAAATCCACCACCGCCGCGTTGGTCGGCGCGCCCAGTTCCGGATAGGGGTAGTCGCCGATGCCCGGCGAGATGTGGCCACCCTGTTCGATCGCCACCGCGGCCGCGGGCAGCAGGTTGCCCTCCTTGCAGGTCACGGTCCACTCGATGCGGCGGTTGGCCGGCATCACGTCGAGGAAAGCC
Source organism: Rubritepida sp. (assembly GCA_007129145.1). Lineage (GTDB taxonomy): Bacteria > Pseudomonadota > Alphaproteobacteria > Acetobacterales > Acetobacteraceae > Roseococcus. The sequence goes on along the minus strand of SKWC01000155.1, from coordinate 10,717 downwards.
AGGGTGCTGCGGATCGTGCAGGGATGCCCGCCGATGATCCCGCCCTCGCAGAAGGCGAACTGCACATAGGCGGGTTCCTGGAACACCCCCATGTCGAGCAGGGCGTCGGCGGCGCGCAGGAAGGGGATGGTCCAGCAGGTGAGGTGCGGCTTCACCCCCACATCGTCCATCTGCTTCGCCAGATACATGCAGGTCGAGATGTTGTTGACGTAGGTCTTGTCCTGCGTCGTGAACCGCTTCTGCGCCGCGTCATAGACGTCGATGTTGGTGCTGCCCACGTCGATCGCGGCCAGGTCCGCGCGGAAGGCCGGCCCGCCCTTCATCCGCGCGATATGCGCAGCCCGCGCCTCATCGCCCTTGATGGTGGCCTGGCCCAGCGTGCAGTCGATCAGGATGTCGCTGCGCTCGCGGATGGCGCGGATGGTGGCGAGGTAGCGCTCCGGGTCGTGGCTGGGTGAGCCGTCGTCGTTGCGTGCGTGGAAATGCACGATGGCCGCACCGGCGGCGCGGCAGGCGGCCGCCGCCTCGCCGATCTCCTCCGGGGTGAAGGGGATGTGCGGGTTGCGGTCGCGCGGGGCGTATTCATTCACCCGCGCCATGATGATCAGCTTCTTCGACATGCTTCGCTTTCCCCTTGCTCAGGCCGCCGCGATGCCGGCGCGCACCGCCCGCGCGCCCAGTTCCTCGCGGCCCTGCTGCATGTCCTCGATGGTGCCGTAGGCCAGCATGTAGTGGCCCCGGTAGCCGGCGCCCTCGATGGCGGCGAAGCAATCCTCGAAGTCGAGGTTGCCCTCGCCGGGCTTGAGGTGCTCCTCCTTGCCGCCGCGGTTGTCCGCGAGGCGCACCTCCTCCATCCGGGCCGGGCCGAAATGCTCGAAGAAGCCGCGCACGCCCACGGGCAGCATATGCGCGTGGTTGGCGGTGAAGCTCCAGCCGATGGCGGCAGGGTCGAGGGCGGAGAGGAAGCGCTCGGTCTCGGGGATGTCGCAGGCCAGGTAGCGCACCTCGGCATCCGCGGGCTCGGGGTTCATGTTCTCCAGCAGCAGGCGCACGCCGCGCTTCAGCGCGTAGTCGCCCAGCCGCTGCAGTCGCGCGATGCCGGTCTGCACGCGCCGCTCATAGTCGCCGGTGAAGTGGTAGCCGGCATGCATCACGATCCAGCGCGCGCCGAGCGGCCCGGCCAGGTCGATGTAGCGCTCCAGATATTCGTCCACCGCCTCGCGCAGGAAGGGCGCGGTCTCGGCCACATTCACCGCCGAGAGCGTGTGCAGCCCCAGATGCACCCCCGCCCTGTCGGCCGCATCCCGCGTGGCCTTCAGCCGCGCCTGGTCGAAATCGGCGAAGACATTTCCAGTGTCGCCCAGCCGGACATCGATGTAGCGGACGGCGTTCCGCGCCGACCAGGCGATGGCCTCCTCGATCGGCAGGCGCGCGCCGAAATCAATGCCGATGCGGTCCTGAAAACTCTCTGCCATGCGTTCCCCCATTGCCGGGGGGCTCGGCCCGCCCGGTCGACTTCTCTGCCATGAGGGAAGAATTGCCGGGCGGGGGAGTCAAGCTGCGGGCTTGCCCTTACCCTTCCACGCGGATGTCGGCCGCGCGGATCAGATCGGCCCAGCGCGCCACTTCCGAGGCCATGAACACGCGCGAGCGGTCGGGCTCCCAGCCCAGCACGTCGAAGCCGCCATCCTCGGCGCGGCGGCGTGTGTCCGCATGGCGCATGGCGCTTTGCACGGCGCGCGAGATTTCCACGAAGGCGGCTTCCGGCACGGCGGAATTGGTCAGCACCGCCGTCCAGTTGGTCATGGTCATGTCGGGCGCGCCCGCTTCCGCCACGGTGGGCACATCGGGCAGCAGGCGGTGGCGCGCCTCGCTGGTGATGGCCAGCGCCCGCAGCCGCCCGCCGCGGACCTGCGGCAGGCATTCGGGCAGGTTGGACACCAGCAGGTCCAGCGTTCCACCCGCCAGATCCGTCACCGAGGGCGCCCCGCCACGGTAGGGGATGTGGTTGACGTTCTGCGCCGCGCCCGAGACGCGGCGGAACAGCTCCAGCCCCAGATGTGGCGGCGAGCCATTGCCCGAGGAGCCGCCGTTCAGCACGCCCGCCCGCGCCTGGCCGATCAGGTCCTGCAGCGTGCGGGCCGGGTTGTTCACATTCACGCAGACCACCAGCGGCAGCGAACCCAGGACCGAAATGGGCCGGAAGTCGCGCATCAGGTCGTAGGTCGCGTTGGGAAACAGCGTGGTGTTGACGGTGTGCGTCATGGTGATGGCGAGCAGCGTGTGCCCGTCGGGCACGGCCCGCGCCGCGGCGTCGGCGCCGATCATGGCGTTGCCGCCGGCGCGGTTCTCCACCACCACCGGCTGGCCCAGGGTCTCGGACAGGCGCTCGGCCACGAGGCGCGCCATGATGTCCGTGAGGCCCGCGGGCGGGAAGGGGACGATGTAGCGCAGGTTCCGCTCGGGGAAGGACTGCGCCGAGGCGGCAGCCAGCGGGAGCCCAAGCGCGGGCATGGCCGCGAAGGCGGCGCGACGGGTGATGGACATGGTTCCTCCTGCACGGCCTTGGTGGCCGCTTGCGCGGACAGCATGGCAGGCGCCGGGAAACCGGCCAATACATATGTTGCGCGGCCGGTCAGGCCAGGCGGCGCTTCAGCACCTCGTTCACCAGCGCGGGATTACCCTTGCCGGCCATGGCCTTCATCGTCTGGCCGACGAAGAAGCCGAACAGCTTGTCCTTGCCCGACCTGTAGTCGGCGACCTTGTCGGCGTTCTTCGCCAGCACCTCGTCCACCACCGCCTCGATGGCGCTGCTGTCCGTCACCTGGCGCAGGCCGCGCTTCTCGACGATGGCGCCGGGGGCCTCGTCGGCCTCCAGCATCGCCTCGAACACCTCCTTGGCCAGCTTGCCCGAGAGCGTGCCGTCGGCCATCAGGTCCAGGAGTTCGCCCAGGTGCTTCGCACTCACCGGGCTGTCGGTGACCGTGCGCTTCAGCCGGTTCAGCGCGGCGAAATAATCGCCCGTCACCCAATTCGCCGCGGCCTTGGCGTCGCGGCCGTGCGCCACCTCCTCGAAGAAGGCCGCGGTCTCGCGCTCGGCAGTCAGGACCTGGGCGTCATAGGCGGACAGGCCCAGCGCGGCGTAGCGGGCGCGGCGCTGGTCGGGCAGTTCGGGCAGGCCGGCCTTGAGCTGGTCCACCCAGCCCTGCTCCAGCACCAAGGGCGGCAGGTCGGGGTCGGGGAAATAGCGGTAGTCATGCGCATCCTCCTTGGAGCGCATCGAGCGCGTCACGCCGCGGGCCGTGTCGAACAGCCGCGTCTCCTGCTCGACCGTCCCGCCGGATTCCCAGACCTCGATCTGGCGCCGCGCCTCGGCCTCCACCGCCTGCATGACGAAGCGGATGGAGTTGACGTTCTTCACCTCGCAGCGCGTGCGGTAGCCCTCGCCGGCGCGGCGGACCGAGACATTGACGTCGGCGCGCATGGAGCCCTCGTCCATGTTGCCGTCGCAGGTGCCGAGGTAGCGCATGATCTGGCGCAGCTTGGCCAGGTAGGCGCCGGCCTCCTCCGGGGAGCGCATGTCGGGTTCGCTGACGATCTCCATCAGCGCCACGCCCGAGCGGTTGAGGTCGATGTAGGATTTCGTCGGGTGCTGGTCGTGCAGCGACTTGCCGGCGTCCTGTTCCAGATGCAGGCGGGTGATGCCGATGGTCTTGGTGGACCCGTCCGCCAGCGTGACCTCCACCGCGCCCTGGCCCACGATGGGGTGGGCGTACTGGCTGATCTGGTAGCCCTGCGGCAGGTCCGCGTAGAAATAATTCTTCCGGTCGAAGCGCGACCAGAGATGGATCTCGGCGTTCAGGCCGAGGCCGGTGCGCACCGCCTGGGCGATGCATTCGGCGTTGATCACGGGCAGCATGCCGGGGAAGCCGGCATCCACGAAGCTGACCTGGCTGTTCGGCTCGGCGCCGAAGGCGGTTGCGGCGCCGGAGAACAGCTTGGCTTGGCTGGTCACCTGGGCATGGACCTCGAGGCCGATGACGACCTCCCAGGGACCGGTGGTGCCTTCGAGCGTGTAGGTCATGCCATGATCCCCGGCTTGGCCGCGAACCCGGCCGCGCGCTCGATCGCGCCACCGACCGCGAACACCGTCTCCTCATCAAACGCCCGCCCGATCACCTGCAACCCCAGCGGCAGCCCCTGCGCGTCGAGCCCCGCGGGCACCGCCAGCCCCGGCAGCCCCGCGAGGTTCGCCGTCACCGTAAACACGTCGTTCAGATACATGGTCACCGGGTCGTCCTGCTTCTCATCCATGGCGAAGGCGGCCGATGGCGTGGCCGGCGTCACGATGGCGTCCACCTTCTCCCACGCCTGCTCGAAGTCGCGGCGGATCAGCGCGCGCACCTTCTGCGCCTTCAGGTAATAGGCGTCGTAGTAGCCGGCGCTCAGCACATAGGTGCCGATCATGACGCGCCGACGCACCTCCGCGCCGAAGCCGCGCGCCCGCGTCCGCTCATACAGGTCCTTCAGGTCCCGGCCGTCCTCGCGCAGCCCGTAGCGCACCCCGTCATAGCGCGCCAGGTTGGACGAGGCCTCGGCCGGTGCCACCACATAATAGGTGGGCAGGGCGTATTTCGTGTGCGGCAGGGAGATGGGCACGATCTCCGCGCCCTCGGCGCGCAGCCAATCCAGGCCCTGCTGCCACAGCGCCTCGATCTCGGGCGCCATGCCGGGGATGCGATATTCCTCCGGCACGCCGATGCGCAGCCCCTTCACCCCGCGCCCGACCGCGGCGCGGAAATCCGGCACCGGCAGATCGGCGCTGGTGGAATCCCGGGGGTCGAAGCCGGCCATCGAGGCCAGCAGGATGGCGTTGTCCTCGACGGTCCGGGCCACCGGCCCCGCCTGGTCCAGCGAGGACGCAAAGGCCACGATCCCCCAGCGCGAGCACCGCCCATAGGTCGGCTTGATGCCGGCGATGCCGCAGAAGGCCGCGGGCTGGCGGATGGAGCCGCCGGTGTCGGTCGCGGTCGCCCCCATGGCCAGCCGCGCGGCCACCGCGGCCGCCGACCCGCCCGAGGAACCGCCCGGAACCAGCCGCTTGGCGGGGTCATTGGCGCGCGACCAGGGGTTCTCCACCGGCCCGAAGGCGCTGGTCTGGTTGGAGGAGCCCATGGCGAACTCGTCCAGGTTCAGCTTGCCCAGGAACACCGCGCCGTCGCGCTTGAGGTTGGCGCTGACCGTGCTCTCATAGGGCGGCACGAAGCCGTCCAGGATGTTCGATCCCGCCGTGGTGCGCGTGCCCTCGGTGCAGAACAAATCCTTGATGCCCAGCGGGATGCCGTCCAGCTTCCCGGCCTCGCCCTTCGCGCGCCGGGCGTCGGAGGCCTTGGCGGTTTCCAGCGCCTGCTCGGCCGTGACGGTGATGTAGGCGTTCAGCCGGGGGTTCAGCCGCTCGATGGCGTCCAGGAAGGCGGTGGCGAGTTCCACCGCGCTGACCTCGCGCCGGTCCAGCGCATCGAGGGCCTGCGCGATGGTCAGATCGGTCGGGCGCATCATTCCACCACCTTCGGCACGGCGAACCAGTCGCCCGCGCGGTCGGGGGCATTGGCCAGCACCTTCGCGGCCTGGCCGCCATCGGTCACGGCATCGCCGCGCCAGCGCAGCGCCGCCCCGCCGGGCGATCCGCCGGCCATGGGCTCCACGCCATCGGTGTCCACCTGCTGCAACTGCTCGATCCAGCCCAGGATCCCGTTCAGTTCCGCCTGCAGCTTTCCGACTTCCTGATCTTCGAGGCGCAGCCGCGCCAGATTGGCGACGCGACGCACCGTCGCGGCATCGAGCGACATGTGGTTCCACTTCCGTTGCTGGGCGGGCCGGACCATAAGCCCCGCCATGGGCTTGTTCAACATGACCGCGCTGCGGGCCGCAATGCCGCGGGGGCAGCGGTTGCTCGGCCTCGACCCGGGCGCGCGGATCATCGGCGTTGCGTTGTCGGATGTGACGCTGATGCTGGCATCCCCCTATGCGGCGCTGAAGCGCGGCAAGCTGCGCGACGTCGCCGTGGAAATCACGGCGATCGCCCGGCGCGAGGGGGCAGGGGGGCTGGTGGTCGGCCATCCGCTCTCGATGGATGGCAGCGCGGGCCCCGCCGCCCAGGCCGCGCACGACTGGGCGCTGGCGCTGAGCGAGGCGACCGGCCTGCCGGCCGCCCTGTGGGATGAGCGCCTGTCGAGTGCCGCGGTGAACCGCGCCATGATCCGCGAGGCCGACCTCAGCCGGAAGAAGCGCGCCGCGGCGGTGGATGCGGCCGCGGCCGCCTGGATGCTGCAGGCGGCGCTGGACGCGAGCGCGCCGTCACGGATGGTTACAGACAGGGAGGATACAGCCGGGCCATGATCCTCCGCGACCGTCGGAGAGGACACCCGCCCATGAAGCTGCATCGCCGCCACCTGCTGGGCGCGGGCGTTGCGCTCGCCGCCGGCCCCGCCCTCGCCCAGGGCAACATCCATGATCACCAGGCCGGCCAGTTCGAGGCGCTGCGCACCCCCGGCCGCATGGACCTGCCCGACCTGCACCATGCCCATGCCGTCACCGAAAGCCCCGCGCCGCCGGCCGCGCGCCAGGGCGCCTGGCGGGCGCTGGCGCCGCTGCCGATCCCGCGCACCGAGATGGCCTGGGCGGCGGAATACCGCGGCCGCATGCATCTGGTCGGCGGCTATGCCGAGCAGCGGGTGGACCGCCCCTACCACCATGCCTACGACCCGGCCTCCAACAGCTGGGAGGAGCTGGCGCAGCTGCCGCGTGGCGCCAATCACGTCGGCGTGGCGCCGCTGGGAGACCGCCTCTACGCCTTCGGCGGCTTCATCGAGCAGAACCGCACCCCCCATGACGGAGCCTTCGCCTTCGACGGCACGCGCTGGCACACGCTGCGCCGCCTGCCCGAGGCCTGCGGCGCCATGGCCTGCATCGCGCTGGGCGAGGTGATCCACATCATCGGCGGCGCCATCGGCTCGGCCAACCGCCGCTCGATCGACTGGCACCTGGTCTATGACCCGCGCACCGACCGCTACCACCGCCGCCACCCCATGCCGGTCGGGCGCGACCATGCGGGCATCGTCACGGTGGGCGGGCGCATCCATCTGTTCGCGGGGCGGGTGGACAGCTTCCACACCAATTCCAACCTGCACCACGCCTATGACCCGCAGACCGACGAATGGCAGTTCCGCGCGCCCATCCCCACCGCGCGCTCGGGCCATGGCACGGTGTGGTTCCATGATCGCATCTTCTGCATGGGCGGCGAGGGCACCAACCGCGTCTACGGCCAGAACGAGGCCTACGATCCGGCCACAAACTCCTGGGAGTCCCATGCGCCCATGATGACGCCCCGGCATGGCATGGGCGCGGTGGTGATCGGCGATTCGGTCTATGTCGCCGGGGGCGGCCCGCAGATGGGCGGCGGCGTGAAGAGCGCGATCAACGAGGCCTTCACCCTGGCCTGATGCGGCGAGGCGGGGAAGGGCGGCGGCACACCGCTTCCCGAAGCCGCCGCCCCGGCCCTACAAGGGCGGCATGAGCGGCCATTCCTTCCCCATCCTCCCCACCGGGCATCTGCTCGCCATCGAGGGGCTGGAGCCGCCGCATATCACCGCCCTGCTCGACCTCGCCGAGAGCTATGCCCTGCTGAACCGCCAGGGAAAGACGCAGCGTGACCTGCTGAAGGGCCGCACGCTGATCAACCTGTTCTTCGAGGACAGCACCCGCACCCGCACCAGCTTCGAACTGGCGGGCAAGCGGCTGGGGGCGGACATCGTGAACATGTCGGTCTCGACCAGCAGCGTGAACAAGGGCGAGACGCTGCTGGACACCGCCGCCACGCTGAACGCCATGAACACCGACCTGCTGGTGATCCGCCACGCGCAATCGGGCGCGCCGGCGCTGCTGGCGCAGAAGGTGGATGCGGCGGTGATCAACGCCGGCGACGGCATGCATGAGCACCCGACCCAGGCGTTGCTCGACGCGCTGACCATCCGCCGCCACAAGGGGCGGCTGGAGGGGCTGGTCGTCGCCATCTGCGGCGACATCACCCACAGCCGCGTGGCGCGCTCCAACATCCACCTGCTCTCGGCCATGGGGGCGCGGCTGCGCGTGATCGGCCCGCCCACGCTGATCCCGGCCGAATGCGCGCGGCTGGGCGTGGAGGTCCACCACGACATGCGCGCGGGCCTCGACGGCGCCGATGTGGTCATGATGCTGCGCCTCCAGCGCGAGCGCATGAATGCGGGACTGGTGCCAAGCCCGCGCGAATTCTTCCGCTTCTTCGGTCTGGACGCGGCCAAGCTGCGCGCCGCGAAGCCCGACGCCATCGTGATGCATCCCGGGCCGATGAACCGCGGCATCGAGATCGACAGCGCGGTGGCGGATGACCCGCAGCGCAGCGTGATCGGCGAACAGGTCGAGATGGGGGTGGCCGTTCGCATGGCCGTGCTGGACGTCCTCGCCCGCGACCTGAGGCGCAACGCATGATCCGTCCCGCCCGCCCGGCGGAGGCCCAGGCCCTGTGTGCCCTGGTCCGCGCCGCCTATGCCCATTACCTGCCGCGCCTCGGCAGCGAGCCGGGGCCGATGCGCGACGACTACGGCGCGCGGATCGCCGCCGGCCAGGCCTGGCTGCTGGAGCAGGAGGGCGCGCTGCTCGGCGCCGTGGTGCTGGAGGCGGCGGCTGATGCGCTGTGGCTCGATAATGTGGCGGTGGCGCCCGCCGCGCGCGGCCGGGGCCTCGGCCGCCGCCTCATCGTCTTCGCCGAGGAACAGGCTCGGGCGCGGGGCTTCGCGCGTCTGCGCCTCTACACCCACGAGAAGATGACCGAGAACCTCGCCCTCTATGCGCGGCTGGGCTTCCGCGAGACGCATCGCGGCGTGCAGTCCGGCTTCCCGCGGGTCTTCATGGAGAAGCCGCTGGCATGACCCCCCTGCTGATCACCAACGCCCGGCTGCTCGACCCTGCTTCCGGCCTCGACGCGCCGGGCGCGCTGCTGGTGCGCGACGGCCGCATCGCCAGCCTCACCGGCGCACCGGCCGAGGGCGCCCAGGTGCTGGACGCCGGCGGCGCCGTGCTCTGCCCCGGGCTCGTGGACATGCGCGCCGCCATCGGGGAGCCGGGCGCCGAACACCGCGAGACCATCGCCTCCGCAGCCGCGGCCGCGGCCGCGGGCGGCATCACCACCCTCGCCATGCTGCCCGACACCGACCCCGCGCTGGATGATCCCGCGCTGGTCGAGTTCGTGATCCGCCGTGGCGAGGCCACCGCCAGCCTCACGATCTGCCCCTATGCCGCCGCCACCAAGGGCTGCGCCGGCAAGGAACTCTCCGAATACGGGCTGCTGCGCGAGGCCGGGGCGGTCGCCTTCACCGATGGCCGCCGCGCCATCGGCAGCGCGCGGACCATGCGCCTCTCGCTGTCCTATGCCCGGGTGTTCGGCGCCATGGTGGTGCAGCACCCCGAGGAACCCAGCCTGGCCGGCCTGGGCGCGGCCACCGAGGGCGAGCTGGCCACCCGGCTGGGCCTGCCCGGCATCCCCGCGGCGGCCGAGGCCATCATGGTGGCGCGCGACATCGCGCTCGCGCGCCTCACCGGCGGGCATGTGCATTTCGCCCATGTCAGCACCGGCGCCGCGCTCGACCTCATCCGCGCCGCCAAGGCCGAGGGGCTGCGCGTCACCTGCGACACCGCGCCGCCCTATTTCGACCTGAACGAGACGGCGATCGGTGATTTCCGCAGCTACGCCAAGCTCAGCCCGCCGCTGCGCCGCGAGGCCGACCGGCTGGCGGTGGTGGCGGCGCTGGCCGATGGCACGATTGACGCCATCGCATCCGACCACCAGCCGCGCGACGCGGACGACAAGCGCCTGCCCTTCGCCCAGGCCGAGGCCGGCGGGGCGGGGCTGGCCACACTGCTGGGGGTGACGCTGGCGCGCGTCCATGCCGGCGACCTTTCGCTGCGCGACGCGCTGGCGCTGCTGACCTGCCGCCCCGCCGCGCTACTGGGGCTGGAGGCCGGGCGCCTGGCGGAAGGCGCACCCGCCGACCTGTGCCTCTTCGCGCCGGAGCGCGCCTGGCAGGTCAAGGCCGGCGCCCTGCCGGGCAAGGCGCAGAACTCGCCCTTCGACGGGCGGGCGCTGGAGGGCCGGGTCATCGCCACCTTCAAGGCCGGCAGGCGCGTCTTCGGATGATGGCGGGCATCCTTTCGCTGCTGCTGGCGCTGGGGCTGGGCTCCATCCCCTTCGGCCTGTTGCTGACCCGGGCGGCGGGGCTGGGCGACATCCGCGCCATCGGCTCGGGCAATATCGGCGCGACGAATGTGCTGCGCACCGGCAACCGCAAGCTCGCCGCCGCCACCCTGGCGCTGGATTTCCTGAAGGGCGCGGTGGCGGTCTGGCTGGCGCTGTGGATCGCGGGGCCGGGCTGGGCCGCGGCGGCGGCGGTGGCGGCGGTGCTCGGCCATTGCCACCCGCCCTGGCTGGGTTTCCGGGGCGGCAAGGGGGTGGCCACGGCGCTGGGCGTCATGCTCGGCCTCGGCTGGGGCGTGTTCCTCGCGGCCGCCGCCACATGGCTGGTGGCCGCGCGGCTGTCGCGCATCTCCTCGGTGGGCGCGCTTTCGGCCATGGCGGTGGCGCCGCTGGTGGCGCTGCTGGTGCTGCCCTGGACGTCGGCGGCGG
>SKWC01000259.1 GCA_007129145.1 Rubritepida sp. | reverse complement strand
TGACGCCCGGCGGCGGCGGCGCCATCCATCAGCCGGCCAGGGCGGCGGCGCGGCTGTCGAAGGCGGGGATGATGCGGTCGAAGCCGCTGATCTCGAACACCTCGCGCACGGCCTCCTGCAACCCGACCAGGGCGAAGGGGTGGCCCGCCTGCTTCGCCTGCTTCGCCGCCTTCAGCAGCACCCGCAGCCCCGCCGAGGAGACGTAGCGCACCGCCGAGAGATCCGCGATCACGCCTCCCTGGCCGATCAGCCCCAGCAGGCGTTCCTCGATGGCCGGCGCGGTCGCGGTGTCCAGCCTGCCCTGCAGCACCAGCACGGTGCGCCCGCCCTCGGTGGCTTCGTTCATCTCCATCCCGGTCCCTCCGTTTCGACTGCCCGGCGCGGCTCATTCCGCACCCAGGCGGAAGCTGAGCCGGTTGCGCCCGGCGCTGCGTTCATAGCGCGCATCTCTCGCCAGGGTCTGAATCAGATGCAGCCCCATGCCGCCCACCGCGCGGGCCTCCAGCGCGGCCCCGGCATCGGCCGGCGGCCCCGCCAGGGGATCGAAGGCCGGGCCGTCATCCTCGAAGACGAGGCGCAGCCCCCCGGCCCCGGCCTCGCCGCTGAGCGCGAAATACCCCGCCCCCGCGCCATGCATCACGACATTGGCCGCCAATTCCTCGGCCAGCAGTATCAGCCGCCCGGTGATCGCACCGGGCAGCGCGGCCTCCGCGGCGAATTCCTCCAGCGCGTCCAGCAGCGCCGCGACATTGGCGGTGCTGGGCGCGAGGCGCAGTTCGAAGCGGGGCGGCGTCAAGGCGGGCGGCGTCCTTCGTGGCGCGGTGGATGCTAGCGGGGGAATCGCGGCCGGGGAAACGCCGGGGCGCGTTTGACTTCCCACCGGGCGCTGCCGATGCTCCGCGCCGGGGAAGGGAGACGCCGCATGGACAACGCGCCCGTCGAGGATGCGGATTTCGCAACCTGGCTCGCGGGGATACGCCGCCTGGTGGATGAGCGGCTGATCCCCGCCGAACCGCGCCTCGAAGGCCAGGAGACGCTGCCCGAGGAGCTCACGCAGGCGCTGCGCGAGGCCGGGCTGTTCGGCATCTCCATCCCGCGCCGCTACGGCGGGCTCGGCCTGTCCATGGACCAGCAGGTGCGGGTGATGCTGGAGGTGACGCGCGCGAGCGCGGTCTATCGCTCGCGCTTCTCCACCACCATCGGCCTTGGCTCCCAGCCCATCCTCTACAATGGCAGCGAGGCGCAGCGCGCCGAATGGCTGCCGCGCATGGCCAGCGGCGAGGTCACCGCCGCCTTCTGCCTGACCGAGCCCGAGGCGGGCAGCGACGCGGGGGGCTTGCGCACCAGCGCGCGCCGGGATGGCGCGGACTATGTGCTGGACGGGGTGAAGCGCTACATCACCAACGCCCGCCAGGCGGATGTCTATGTCGTGATGGCGCGCACCGACGCGGCCTCGAAGGACGCAGCCGGCATCTCGGCCTTCATCGTCCCCGCCGGCACGCCGGGCCTCTCCTGCGGGCCGGCCGACCGCAAGATGGGCCAGGACGGCTCCGCCACCTCGGAGGTCTTCTTCGACGGCGTGCGCGTGCCGGCCGCCAACCTCATCGGCGGGCGCGAGGGCGGCGGCTTCAAGACCGCCATGCGCGGCATCAACCACGCGCGGCTGCATGTGGCCGTGACCTGCGCCGGCCAGGCCGAGCGGCTGATCGCCGAGAGCCTGTTCCACGCCATGAACCGCCGCCAGTTCGGCCAGCCGCTGGCCGAATTCCAGATGGTGCAGGGCAGGCTGGCCGACATGCGCGCCGAGGCACTCGCCGCGCGCAGCATGATCCTGGAGACCGCGCGCGCCTTCGACGCGGCCGGAGAGGCGCAGGGCCCCATCATCGCCGACATCGCCTGCTGCAAATTGTTCGCCTCCGAGATGGTGGGCCGCGTGGCCGACCACGCCGTGCAGATCCATGGCGGCGCGGGCTACATGCGCGGCGTGGCGGTCGAGCAGCTGTTCCGTGACGTGCGGCTGTTCCGCATCTTCGAGGGCGCCTCCGACATCCAGCGCCTGCTGATCGCGCGCGACATGATCCGAGGAGCCAAAGCATGAGCCTGATCCCCGCCATCGAGACCCGGGCCGCGAAGCTGATGGGCGTGCGCTACCCCATCGTGCAGGGGGGGCTCGCGCGCATCGCCAAGGCGGAATTGTGTGCCGCCGTCTCCAACGCCGGGGGGCTCGGGCAGATCTCGACCGTGGGGCTCGCGGATGCGGCCGCGTTGCGCGCCGAGATCCGACGCTGCCGGGCCATGACCGCGCATCCCTTCGCGGTGAACTTCCCGCTCGGGCGGATGGATTTCACCGAGATGATGGAGGTCACGCTGGAGGAGCGCGTGCCCGTCATCGCCCTGACCGCGGGCAACCCCGCCCCCTGGATCAAGCGGATCAATGGTGCTGCGAAGGTGCTGGTGCTGACCGCGGGGCCCGAGTTGGCGAAGAAGGCCGAGGCCGCGGGCGCCGACATGGTGGCGACCGTGGGCTATGAGGGCGGCGGCCACATCGGCCGCTCGGACGAGACGACGCTGGTGATGGTGCCTCGCGTGGTGCGCGCCGTCTCGATCCCGGTGCTGGCCTCGGGCGGCATCGCTGATGGCGCGGGGCTGCTGGCCGCGCTCGCACTCGGCGCCGAGGGCGTGGAGATGGGCACCCGCTTCGTCGCCACCGCCGAGGCCGAGGCGCATGCCAACTACAAGCAGGCGCTGGTCGCATCCGGCCCCGACGCCACCATGGTGATCAAGCGCAGCCTGGGCATGCCCGGCCGCGCCCTGCGCAGCCCCCATGTCGAGGCGATCCTGGCCGCCGAGACGGCTGGCGCGGGTCCCGATGTGGTGGTGCCCATGATCTCGGGCGAGAGGAACGCGGTGGCCTCGGCCGAGGGCCGCATGGAAGAGGGCTATGTCTGGGCCGGGCAGTGCGTCGGCCTGATCGAGGGCATCGAGCCCGCGGGTGCGGTGGTCGAGCGCATGGTGCGCGAGGCCGGTGCGGGCCTCGCGCGGCTGAAGGGGCTGTTTCAGCCCACCGGGTGAAGCGGCGCCCCGCCCGCGATCAGCACGGCCTCCAGATTGTCCAACGCGCGATGGCCCATGGCGTCGCGCGTCTCGATGGTGGCGCTGCCCAGATGCGGCAGCAGCACGATGTTCTCCAGGCCCAGATAGCCCTCGAACACCCGCGGCTCGCCGTCATAGACATCGAGGCCCGCGGCGCGGATGTGGCCCGCGCGCAGCGCATCCGCCAGCGCCGCGTCATCCACCGTCCCGCCGCGGCCGGTGTTCACCACCAGGCTGCCCGGGCGCATCAGCGCAAGCCGCTCGGCGTTCAGCCACTTGCGCGTGGCCTCGCCGCCCGGGATGTGCATGGACAGCACGTCAATGGCGCCGAGAAAGCCCGCGTCGCTGTCGTGGAACACCGCACCCGCCTCAAGCGCGGAGGGCAGGCGCCTGGTGTTGCGGTAGTGGATTTCCATGGACAGGCCGCGCGCCATGGCGGCCAGTTCGCGCCCGATGCGCCCCATCCCCAATATGCCCAGCCGCTTGCCCTGAACGGTGACGCCCATGAGCTGCGTCGGCGCCCAGCCGCCCCAGGCGCGGGCGCGGACGATGCGCTCGCCCTCGCCGGCGCGGCGGGCCGCCATCAGCATCAGCGTCAGCGCGCATTCGGCGGTGGCGAAGCTCAGCACCTCGGGCGTGTTGGTGACCGTGATGCCGCGCGCCTTCGCCGCCGCGAGGTCGATGTGGTCGGTGCCGACGCTGAAGGTGGCGATGATCCGCACCGAGGCGGGCAGGGCGGCGATGGTGGCGGCGTCCATGGGATCGCCGGCCGCGCAGAGGATGGCCGCCGCTCGGGCCTGCGCCGCACGCGCCGCGATGGCGGCGCCGTCGCGGAACCAGGGGTCGTCGGCGCTGTTCGTGCGCGCGTCGAACAGGGCGGCGGCCCGCGCCTCGATCGCATCGGGCAGGCGGCGGGTGAGGAGCAGCACGGGCTTGGTCATCGGCGTTCCTGCGTCTTGGCTTGGCCCGCACCATAGCCACGCCGGCCCGCCTTGCCAGCATCGGCGCGGCGCGGCAGGGTCGGCGCGGTCTGGTCAGGGATGGACGCGATGGATCTGGGGCTGAAGGGCAAGCGGGCGCTGGTGATGGGCGCCTCCAAGGGGCTGGGGCGCAGCATCGCCGAGGCGCTGGCCGCCGAGGGGGCCGCGGTGGTCATCACCGGCCGCGAACAGGCGAGCCTCGATGCCGCCGCCGCCGACCTGCGCGCCATGGGCGCCGAATTCGCGCAGGGTGTGGTCGCGGACGTGGCCGACCCCGCGCAGATGGACGCGCTGGCCCAGGCCGCGAAGGATGCGATGGGCGGCGTGGACATACTGGTGCAGAACCACGGCGGCCCGCCGCCCGGCCCCGCGCTGGAAGTCACCGAGGAGGCGCTGGCCACCTGGTTCCAGCGCATCGTCCTCTCGCCGGTGCGGCTGACCAACCACCTGCTGCCCGGCATGCGCGAGCGCGAATGGGGCCGCATCATCAATGTGGGCAGCACCGGCATGGTGCAGCCCCTGCCCAACATGGTGCTGTCCAACACGCTGCGCGCCAGCATCATGGGCTGGATGAAGACGCTCTCGGCCGAGGTGGCGCATGAGGGCATCACCTGCAACATCGTGGCGCCCGGCGCGATCCGGACCGACCGCAGCCTGGAGACGGCGGGCAGCCTGGCCGCGCGCCAGGGCAAGAGCGTGGAGGAGGTGATCTCCGAGCGCAGCAAGACCATCCCCGCGGGGCGCTACGGGCTGCCGGCGGAATACGGGCCGCTGGTGGCCTTCCTGTGCAGCGCGCAGGCCGCCTACATCACCGGCTGCGTCCTGCGCGTGGATGGGGGGATCGTGCGCGGCTGGTGATCCCCAGCCGCGCCGTCTGGTTCAGGCCCGGCGTCAGCCCTTGCCGCCAACGCCGCCGGCGGGGCGGCGATAGACGTTGCGGACGCCCTGCATCAGCTCGCCGCCGTCGTTGCGGTTCTGCACATAGATGAAGATCACCGCGACGTTGCGCGAACCGATGCAGCGGATCGCGATGGAATCCTCGCCGCGCCAGCCGAACACGGTCTGGCGATCATTGGAGATGGTGGTCCGAAAGCCCGAGATGCGCGAGGCCTCGGCGCCGGTCTCCAGGCAGTAGTCCTGGTTGCCGCGGAGTTCCTCCCAGCCGGTGGTCACGGTCGCCGCCTGGGCGGGCGCTGCCGCGATACCGAGGCCGAGGGCCGCAGCGGCGAGAAGGTGGCGGGGTTTCATCATCATTCGTCTCCTTCGCTGTGGCGGGCCTCAGCCCCGCCTTGGCGTCACGTCACGGTCCGTCTCCGACGGCCCCGCACCGGCGCGTGGTCGGGACTATGGCAGAGCCCCGCGTCGTTGCGCCACCCCAAGCTTCCAACAACTCAGTGAATTTCCGGCTCCGGCGTGGGCAGGCCGGCCTCGAGAAAGTCGAGGTCGCAACCCGCATCGGCCTGGCGCACATGGCGCTGGTAGAGGGCGGTCCAGCCGCGCGCCTCGGCCGGCTTGCGCGGGGTCCAGGCGGCTTGGCGGGCGGCCAATTCCGCTTCATCCACCAGCAGGTCGAGCCGCCGGCCGGGCACGTCCAGCGCGATCATGTCGCCATCGCGCACCAGCGCCAGCGGCCCGCCGAGCGCGGCCTCGGGTGCGACATGCAGCACGCAGGTGCCGTAGCTGGTGCCCGACATCCGCGCATCCGACACGCGCACCATGTCGCGCACGCCCTGGGCCAGCAGCTTCTTCGGGATGGGCATCATGCCCCATTCCGGAAAGCCCGGCCCGCCCACCGGCCCGGCATGCTTCAGCACCAGCACGCTGTCGGGCGTCACGGGCAGATCCGGGTCGTCCAGCCGCGCGTCCAGGTCGTTGTAGTCCTCGAACACCACGGCCGGGCCGGTGTGGCGCAGCCGCGCGGGATCGGCCGCGGATTGCTTGATGACCGCG
>SKWC01000265.1 GCA_007129145.1 Rubritepida sp. | reverse complement strand
GTGAAGGCCGAGCCGCGGCTGGCCGATGTGGCGCTGGTGCGCCAGTCGCGCCTGTCGGTCATGCCCATTTCCCCCGAACACTGGAGCGTGCTGTGCGAGATGGCGGGGCTGTGAGCGCGGGCATGCGGCCGCTGTGCCGCATCGAGGACATCCCCGACGGGGAGGCGCGCGGCTTTCCCGCCGCGCCGGGCGGCTTCACCGGGATCTTCGCCATCCGCCGCGGGGCGCGGGTCTTCGTCTATGTGAATTCCTGCCCGCATATCGGCGTGCCGCTGGAGCCCGTGCCCGACCGCTTCCTGGACCGCAAGCGCGAGATGATCGTCTGCTCGGCGCATGGGGCGCGCTTCCGGGTGGAGGATGGCGTCTGCGTCTCCGGCCCCTGCCTGGGCGAGGCGCTGGAGCCCATCGAGGCGACCGTGGCCGATGGCGCGGTCTGGGTGCCGGAGGATGCCGGGCGGTAGCCGCCCTCAGTGCACCCCGCCCGCCTGGTGCGGGCTGTCCAGCGAGAAGGCCGGCACCTCCGCGTCGAAGGGCTCCTCATCGGGCAGGGTGATCATGTGGTAGGTTCCGCGCATGATGCCCGATGGCGTGGAGAGCGGCGTGCCGGAGGTGTATTCGAAGGCCTCGCCCGGGTCGAGGACGGGCTGCTCGCCCACCACCCCCTCGCCATGCACCCGTGTGGTGCGGCCCTGGGCGTCGGTGATCAGCCAGGTGCGCTTGAGCAGCTGCACGGCGCGGCTGCCCTCGTTGCGGATCTCGACGCGGTAGGCCCAGACATGCCGGCCCTCCTCCGGGACCGACTGGTCGGCCAGGTAGAAGGCGCGCACGGTCACGCGAACGCCGCGGGTCAGGGCGGTGTAGGGCGTCATCGGGGCCAGTCCAGCACGGCGGGCGCCCCCGCGCTACTCCGCAGCGCGCGAGGCGGGAACGGCCAGGGAATCGAGCGCCTGGGCCAGATCCTCGATGAGGTCCGCCACATCCTCGAGCCCGACCGACAACCGCACCGTGGCGTCCGTGATGCCCAGCCGCGCGCGTTCCTCCGCGCCGATGCGCAGATGCGTGGTCGATGCCGGATGCGTGGCCAGCGACTTGGAATCGCCCAGGTTGTTGGACACATCCACGAGGCTGAGCGCGTTCATGAAGGCGAAGGCCGCCGGCTTGCCGCCCGCCAGGTCGAAGGTCACCAGCGTGCCGCCCGCGCTCATCTGGCGCAGCGCCAGCGCCTGCTGCGGGTGGTCGGCGCGGAAGGGGTAGAGCACGCGCGCCACCTCATCCCGCTCGGCCAGGAAGTCCGCGATGGCGGCGGCGTTGCGGCAGGCCTGGTCCACCCGCAGCTTCAGCGTCTCCAGCCCCTTCAGGATCACCCAGGCGTTGAACACCGCCATGGCGGGGCCGGTGTTGCGGATGAAGGGCTGCAGCACCTCGTCCACCCATTTGCGCGACCCCAGCACCGCGCCGCCCAGCACCCGGCCCTGGCCGTCCATGTGCTTGGTGCAGGAATAGACCACCACATCGGCGCCCATTTCCAGCGGGCGCTGCAGCAGCGGCGTGGCGAAGACATTGTCCACCACCACCACCGCGCCCGCGGCATGCGCCAGTTCGGCCACGGCGGGCAGGTCCACCAGCTCGAGCATGGGGTTGGAGGGGCTCTCCAGCAGCACCAGCGCGGTGGGCACCGACAGCGCCGCGCGCCATTGGTCGAGGTCGGCGCCGTCCACGAAGACGCTCTCGATGCCGTAGCGCGGCAGCAGGGTGGAGACGATCCAGTGGCAGGAGCCGAACAGCGCGCGCGAGGCCACCACGCGGTCGCCCGTCTTGAGGTGCGACAGCAGCGCGGCATGCACCGCCGCCATGCCCGTCGCGGTCAGGCGGCAGGCCTCGGCCCCCTCCAGCCCGGCCAGGCGTTCCTCCAGCATGGTCAGGGTGGGGTTCGCGAAGCGGCTGTACTGGTAGTGGCTGATCGTGTTGTTGAAGGTGGCCTCGGCCTGCTCGGCGCTGTCATAGACGAAGCCGGAGGTGAGGAAGAGCGCCTCGGCCGTCTCGCCATGCGGGGAACGGTTGAGGCCGCCGCGGACAAGCTGGGTCGCGGGGCGGAGGCGGCGGGGGTCGGTCATGGCAACAACACCTCGAAGGCCGAAAGGCGTCCGGCACCCTCAGCGGGTGAGGGACGGCGGGCGCCCCCGGGCCGTTTAGCGCGCTTGTTTTCCGCCCCCGGCGGATGGGGACGGCCCGACGGGCCGGGACCTCGCCGCAAGCTGGCCGGACAAATCGCGAGGGTCTGGCGGTTATGCCGGCTCTGGCCGTATCGTCAAGATCGGGTCGCGCCGCGGGCGGGCCGCAACGGAGCCGTCATGAGCGCTGTCGACCCCCTCATCCTGCAGCAGTTGGCAGATGACATGCCCCCGGCCGCCCTGCGCGAATTGCTGGCCACCTTCCAGGCCGACCTCGCGCGGCTCGCCTCGGAGCTGGAAGCCGCCTGCGGGCGCGGCGCCGAGGATGCCTGCAGGGAGCTGAACCACGCCATCGCCGGCGCCGCAGCCGGGATGGGGGCGCTGCGGCTGGAGCAGGCGGCGCGCGCGGCGATGCAGCCCGAGGACGCGCCGGACCATGAGGCGCGGGTGCGCTCGGTGCTGGACGAGGTGGGGCCCGTCCAGGACGCCCTGCGCGCCCTCGCCGTCCCTTCGGAGGGCACCCCCAAGACATAAAGACATGTTTATGCCCTTTGCGGGCATCCCCTCCCGTGCTAACCCCGCCGCCACGCGAGAAGTCGCACGAGAGGAAGAATCTGCATGCCTGTTGCCGCTGAATACGTCGTGAAGGATCTCTCCCTGGCCGGTTGGGGCCGCAAGGAGATCAACATGGCCGAGGACGAGATGCCCGGCCTGATGGCGACCCGCGCCGAATTCGGACCCTCGCAGCCGCTCAAGGGCGCGCGGGTGGCGGGGTGCCTGCACATGACCATCCAGACGGCGGTGCTGATCGAGACGCTGACCGCGCTCGGCGCGGATGTGCGCTGGTCGTCGTGCAACATCTTCTCGACCCAGGACCACGCCGCGGCCGCCATCGCCGCGGCCGGCGTGCCCGTCTTCGCCAAGAAGGGCGAGACGCTGGAGGAATACTGGGAATACGTCCGCAAGACCCTGGAATGGGGCGACGGCGGCGAGCCCAACATGCTGCTGGACGACGGCGGCGACATGACGCTGCTGGTCCATCTGGGCCTGCGCGCCGAGCAAGGCGACACCGCCTTCCTGGCCAAGGCCTCCAATGAGGAGGAGACGGTGTTCTTCGCGCTGATCAAGCGCACCCTCTCCGAGAAGCCGGGCTGGTTCGCGAAGCTGGCGAAGGCCATCCGCGGCGTTTCCGAGGAGACGACCACGGGCGTGCACCGCCTCTACAACATGGCGAAGGAGGGCAAGCTGCTCTTCCCCGCCATCAATGTGAACGACAGCGTCACCAAGTCGAAGTTCGACAACCTCTATGGCTGCCGCGAGAGCCTGGTGGACGCCATCCGCCGCGGCACCGACGTGATGATGGCCGGCAAGGTCGCCGTGGTCGCGGGCTATGGCGACGTGGGCAAGGGCTCCGCCGCCTCGCTGCGCAACGCCGGCTGCCGCGTGCAGGTGACCGAGGTGGACCCGATCTGCGCCCTGCAGGCCGCGATGGAGGGCTATGAGGTCGTCACCATGGAGGATGCCGCGCCCAAGGCCGACATCTTCGTGACCGCCACCGGCAATGTGGACGTGATCACCGCCGACCACATGCGCGCGATGAAGCACCGCGCCATCGTCTGCAACATCGGCCACTTCGACAGCGAGATCCAGGTCGCGGCGCTGAAGAACTACAAGTGGGACAATGTGAAGCCGCAGGTGGACGAGATCGAGTTCCCCGACGGCAAGCGCATCATCCTGCTGTCCGAAGGCCGCCTGGTGAACCTGGGCAATGCCACGGGCCACCCCTCCTTCGTGATGAGCGCCTCCTTCACCAACCAGACGATCGCGCAGATCGAGCTGTGGACGAACCCGGGCAAGTACGAGAACAAGGTCTATGTCCTGCCCAAGCACCTTGATGAGAAGGTGGCGCTGCTGCACCTGGAGAAGGTGGGTGCGAAGCTGACCAAGCTGCGCGCGGACCAGGCCTCCTACATCGGCGTGCCGCAGCAGGGCCCGTTCAAGCCCGAGGCCTATCGCTACTGAGCCACCGCCAACGGCGGACGGACCGGGCCGGCGGGGGGATGCCCCCGCCGGCCTTTTTCGTGCCTCACGCCTCGATGAGGTGCGAGACGTTCTTCGTCACGGTGTAGCAGGACAGCCCCTCGGTCCCGCCCTCGCGGCCATAGCCGCTGTCCTTCACCCCGCCGAAGGGCGTCTCGGGGAAGGAGGCCGTGAGGTGGTTGATCGAGAGGTTGCCGCATTCGACCCCGGCCATCAGCGCCTCGGCATTGCCGGTCGAGCGGGTGAAGGCATAGGCCGCGAGGCCGAAGGGCAGGGCGTTGGCCTTCCCGATCGCCTCCTCCAGCGTGCGGGTGCGGTGGATCAGCGCGAGCGGGCCGAAGGGCTCCTCCTGCATGGCGGCCGCATCCTCGGGCACATCGGCCAGCACGGTCAGCGGGAAGAGGTTGCCGCGGTTGCCCAGGCGCTCGCCGCCGGCCAGCAGACGCGCGCCGCGCCCCGTGGCATCGGCCACCAGCCGCTCCATCGCCTCGACGCGGCGTCGGTTGGCCAGCGGGCCCATCTGCGTGGCCTCGTCCAGCCCGCTGCCGATGCGCACGGCCTGCGCGCCTTCCGCGAAGGCCTCGGTGAAGCGGTCATACACCGCGTCATCCACGAAGAAGCGGGTGGGCGAGACGCAGACCTGCCCGGCATTCCGCGACTTGCCCATCACCGAGGTCGCGGCGGCCTTGGCCGGGTCGGCGTCGCCGCAGACGATCACCGGCGCATGCCCGCCCAGTTCCATGATGGCGGGCTTCATGTGCTGCCCCGCCAGCGTGGCCAGGTGCTTGCCCACCGGGATGGAGCCGGTGAAGGTGACCAGCCGCACCGTGGGATGCGGGATCAGGTAGGAGGAGATCGCGTCCGGCTCGCCGAACAGCAGGTTCAGCGCGCCCTTGGGCAGGCCCGCCTCCAGGAAGGCCTCGGTCAGGTGGAAGGCGCCGGCTGGAGTCTCCTCCGAGGCCTTGATGATGATGGCGCAGCCCGCGGCCAGCGCGCCCGCCACCTTGCGCATGGGCGAGGAGATCGGGAAGTTCCAGGGCGCGAAGCCGGCGACCACGCCGATGGGCTCGCGCAGCACGATGTGGCGCATGCCCGGCTCGGCGGGGATGACGCGGCCATAGGCGCGGCGGCCTTCCTCGGCGTCCCATTCGATCATGTCGCAGGCGCGCATCACCTCGACCTTCGCCTGGCCGACCGGCTTGCCCTGCTCCAGCGTGATCGAATGCGCGATGTCGCCCGCGCGGTCGCGCAGGATGGCGGCGGCGCGGCGCATGATCTCGGCGCGGCGGCCCGGGGCGGTGCGGCTCCAGGCGCGGTGGCCCTGGGCGGCCGCTTCCAGCGCGTCGTCCATGTCCTGGCGGGTGGCGTGCGGCACCTGGCCCAGCACGCTGTCGTCGAAGGGGTTGAGCACCGGCGCGCCGGGGCGGCTGCGCCATTCGCCGCCGATGCAGAGTTTCAGCTCGGGATAGGAAGCCATCGGGCACCTCCTCATGCGGGGGGAGGGGGCATGGCGCGGGGCGTCAGCGGCCCCCGAGGAAGCATAAGGTAACACGCAAGCGCGGCCGGCGCGACCCGCCCGCCCCTCGGCCCAGGCTTCTCAGCCCAGGCCCCTCGGAGCAGGCTTCTCAGTGCAGCCGCTCGACCGCCATCCGCAGCGATGTCTCGGCCTCATCCGCGCCCGGGCCCAGCGCGGTCAGGGCCCGCAGGTCGTCCCGCCGCCAGATCAGCATGCGCAGCAGCCCCGGCAGGTTGATCCCCCCCTCGGGCGTGATGGCGTCGGCGGCTGAGGCGGGCAGGGCCTCCTCCGCGCTGTC
>SKWC01000148.1 GCA_007129145.1 Rubritepida sp. | reverse complement strand
GAATGCACTTCCGCCTTCACATCGGTGGCGGCCTGGGCGTCGCGCCAGGCGAGGGCTTCTGTGTCGGTGCCCTCGACATAGTGGTTCCACTTGGCCATGGCGGCCTCGTCGGTTTCGTCTGCGATGATCATGGTCAGCAGCATGGCGCCGCATTGGGCATTGGCTTCGGCGTTGGCGGCGGCGAGGCGCTGGGTGTGGGGCGCGATGCGTGAGGGGTCGTTGATGCCGCCCGCGGAGATGAAGTTCATGTCGGCGTGTTCCGCGGCGAAGCGCATGCCGCGGTTGGACTGTCCTGCGGAGATGATCTCGATCTTGCCGGAGGGGGTTGGGCTGACGCGGCAGTCGTTCATCTGGAAGAACTCGCCCTGGAAGTCGGAGCTTCCTGTGGCCCAGAGGTCCTTCATGACCTGGACGTATTCCGAGCAATATTCGTAGCGCTTGGCGAAATATTCATCGCCTGGCCACATGTTCATCTGGGTGTATTCGGCCTTCTGCCATCCGGAGACGATGTTGACGCCAAAGCGTCCCGGGGCGATGGCGTCGATGGTGACGGCCATGCGGGCGAGCAGTGCGGGGGGGATGGTGAGGACGGCGACACTTGCGAAGAGCTTGATGCGCGAGGTGACGGAGGCGAGGCCCGCCATGAGGGTGAAGCTTTCGAGGTTGTGGTCCCAGTATCGGGAGGGCCCGCCGAAGCCGCGCAGCTTGATCATGGAGAGGGCGAATTCCAATCCGTAGCGCTCGGCCTTGAGGGTGACTTCGCGGTTGAGCTCGAAGGTCGGCATGTATTGCGGCGATGTGGTGGAGATCAGCCAGCCGTTGTTGCCGATGGGAAGAAAGACGCCGATGTCCATGAAGGGGCTCCTGCTCTGCTGGGTCGTGTCCTAGCAAGATTCCTGCCGTCCATGCGCCCGGGCTGGCGAGGCCCTTGTCAGCCTCCGGCTTCCATGGTGGCGTGGACCCAGCGATACCAACGGGAGGATGGCGGCAGTGGCGGAAACCAGCCAGGCGGAAATGCTGCGCGAAACGCGCGAGGGGCATGTGGCGACGCTGCTGATCGACCGCCCGCCCAACAACCACATCAACCGCGAGCTGATGGTGGTCATCGCCGCCAGGCTGGAGGCGCTGGACGCGGATGAGGGCGTGCGCGCCGTGGTCCTGGGCGGCGTGGGCAAGCATTTCTGCGCCGGCGCGGATTTCTCGCAGGGCGATTCCGGGGGGCTCGCCTCCCCGCCCGGCCAGCCGGGACGCCTGCTGTATGTCGAGGCGGCGCGGCTGGTGCGCACCCGCAAGCCCATCATCGCGGCCGTGCAGGGCGCGGCGGTGGGCGCCGGGCTCGGCCTCGCAGTGGTGGCGGATTTCCGCGTCACCTGCGCGGAGGCGCGTTTCTCGGCCAATTTCACCCGGCTGGGCTTCCATCCCGGCTTCGGCCTGTCGCACATGTTGCCCCGGCTGATCGGCCCGCAGCAATCGGCGCTGCTGTTCTACACCGGCCGCCGCATCGACGGGGTGGAGGCGCATCGCATCGGCCTCGCGGACATGCTGGTGCCGCTGCAGGACGTGCTGGCCGAGGCGCAGAAGCTGGCCGCCGAGATCGCCATCTCCTCGCCGGCGGCGGTGCAGGGGCTGCGCGCGTCGATGCGGCGCGGCCTCGCGGAGGCCTTCGAGGCGGCGACCGAGCGCGAATACCAGCAGCAGGTCTGGCAGCGGCAGATGGCGGATTTCGCCGAAGGCCGCGCCGCCATGGCCGAGCGCCGGCCGCCGCGCTTCACCGGTCGCTGAGCAGGGCCGCCGCCCACGCGCAGCGCCCGCGCCGGTCAGCGCCGGACGATGAGCGCCTCCGGCCCGCGGAACTCCCGGACCAGCTTGCGCCGCATCGCCTCCGCGAAGTCCAGGTAGTCGGCGCAGGCCATGGCGAAGGCGCCGGGCCCGCCGATCACCTGGGTCTCGTAGTAGTCCAGCAGATCCGGCTCCTCATTGACGACGGCGAGGCCGTTGATGGCGATGTCCGCCGCCGCCGCGAGGTCGCGCACCGGGCCGGGCGATCGGCCGTGGTTGGTGCGGCCGTCGCCCGAGACATCCACCGTCTGCCGGATGGCCGGACCGGGCGCCTGAGCCAGCAGCGCCAGGGACGCGACCAGCGCCTGCCCCAGCCCGGTCGCGCCGGGCCGGGGCAGGCGGGGCGCGTTCTCCAGCGCCTCGGCGAAGGCCGCGCAGTCGGCGGGGCTCTCCAACCGGCGCCAGGGCACCGCCACCTCCTGCGCGTCGCTCCAGAACAGGGCGGCCAGCGCCACCGCGCCATGCGCCCCGCCGAGTGCTGCGGCCTGCACCGCGGGGTCGCGCAGTGCGATGCCGAAGCCGCCGACCATCAGCTGGAACTCCTCGAAATCCACGCTGGCCGAGACATCGATGGCCAGCACCAGTGCCAGGTCCAGCGTGGCCATGCGCTCAGCCGGGTTCCAGCGCCTCCAGCGCGTCGCCCAGGCAGACGCGCCCGCCGTCCAGCACCTCGGCCTGCACGCCAAGGTCGGCATGGCCGAAATGCTGCCGCAGCAGGCGCTGCGGCGCGGCGTCGCGCTCGGCCGTGTCGAGGTTCACCTCCGTCGCGGCGCAGCGCAGGATGCGCTTGAACACCCGCAGCCGCGCGGCGCCGAGCTGGATCTCCTGGCCCACAAGGTCGAAATCGGCCCATTCGCGCCCGCCCGAGACATAGATGTTCGCGCGGAAACGCAGCGGGTCGAGGCGCATGCCCGCCGCGCGCTCCAGCGCGGCCAGGCTGGCGAGCGAGATGATCGAGACGGATTTCTGCGGGATGTCGGTGAAGTTGTGGTCGGGCGCCGAGACGACGCGCACCCGCCCGCGCGCCGCCTCGCCCAGATAGGCGGTCAGGAAATCCTCGATGGCGGCGCGGCCCTGCGCGCTGCGCAGATGACCGTGCACCATCGCCCCCTCCGGCGTGCGGATCAGCCATTCGCCGGTTTGCGGGTCATAGGCGGTGTGCAGCCGCGCCAGCGACTCGTTCTTCATGAGGCAGGCGAAATGCGTCTTGCGCATCCATGCCGGCGCGGCCGGGTCGAAGACCGTGTCGCCCAGCGCCACCGCGAAGCCGCGGTCATGCGGCAGGCACAGGCCCGGGTTGAGCTGGACCTGCTCCAGCGCCTCGGGGGTGAATCCCTTCACCGGGTATCGGTAGATGTGCTCGACGCGCATGGCTGGCTGACCGTTTCCTCTTGAACTGACCGTGGCATCATTACCACACTCTACGCCATCGCGCTGCCCGATCGGGGGTGCGGAACCACTCGTCGCCTCAAGGAGGGACAGGAATGGACATCGAGAAGTTCACCGACCGTGCGCGCGGCTTCCTGCAGGCTGCCCAGACGATCGCGATCCGGGAATACCACCAGCGCCTCACGCCGGAGCATCTGCTCAAGGCGCTGCTGGATGACGAGCAGGGCGCGGCGGCCGGGCTGATCGCGGCGGCGGGCGGCGATGCGGCGGCGGTGCGGCGCGCGGTCGAGGCGGAGCTTGCGAAGCTGCCGGCGGTGCAGGGCGGCGGGTCGGGGCAGCCCCAGGCGGCGCCGGAATTCATCCGGGCGCTGGACGCGGCGCAGCAATCGGCCACCAAGGCCGGCGACAGCTATGTCGCGCAGGACCGGATGCTGGTCGGCTTGGCGATGGCCGCGGGCGGTGCGGCGCAGGCGCTGAAGGCGGGCGGCGTGACCGTGCCCAAGCTGGAGGAGGCGATGGCGCGGCTGCGCAAGGGCCGCAAGGTGGACGCCGCCAACGCCGAGGAAAGCTTCGAGGCGTTGAAGAAATACGCCCGCGACATCACCGAGTTGGCGCGCAACGGCAAGCTCGACCCCGTGATCGGGCGCGACGAGGAGATCCGCCGCACCATCCAGGTGCTGGCGCGGCGCACCAAGAACAACCCTGTGCTGATCGGCGAGCCGGGCGTGGGCAAGACCGCCATCGTCGAGGGGCTGGCGCTGCGCGTGGCCAAGGGCGACGTGCCCGAGGCGCTGAAGAACAAGCGCGTCATGGCGGTGGACCTCGGCAGCATGGTGGCGGGTGCGAAATACCGCGGCGAATTCGAGGAGCGGCTGAAGGGCGTGCTGAAAGAGGTCGAGGCGGCGGAAGGCCAGATCATCCTTTTCATCGACGAGCTGCACACGCTGGTGGGCGCGGGCAGGGCGGATGGCGCGATGGATGCGTCCAACCTGCTCAAGCCCGCCCTTGCCCGCGGCGAGCTGCACTGCATCGGCGCCACCACGCTGGACGAGTTCCGCAAGCACATCGAGAAGGACGCGGCGCTGGCGCGGCGCTTCCAACCCGTCTTCGTGGGCGAACCGAGCGTGGAGGACACCATCTCCATCCTGCGCGGCATCCGCGAGAAATATGAGCTGCACCACGGCGTGCGCATCAGCGACACCGCGCTGGTGGCGGCCGCGACGCTGTCCAACCGCTACATCACCGACCGCTTCCTGCCCGACAAGGCGATCGACCTGGTGGACGAGGCCGCGAGCCGGCTGCGCATGATGGTGGACAGCAAGCCCGAGGAACTGGACGAGCTGGACCGCCGGGTGCTGCAGCTCAAGATCGAGCGCGAGGCGCTGAAGCGCGAGGAGGACGATGCCTCGCGGGAGCGGCTGCAGCGGCTGGAGCGCGAGCTGGCGGAGCTCGAGGAGAGATCCAGCCAGATGACCGCCGCCTGGGAGGCCGAGAAGGGCCAGGTGGTCGAGACGCAGAAGCTGAAGGAGCAGCTGGACGCCGCCCGCACCGAGCAGGAGCTGGCCGAGCGGCGCGGCGACCTGAACCGCGCGGCCGAGTTGCGCTACGGCACCATCCCCACGCTGGAGAAGAAGCTGGCCGAGGCCGGCGACGGATCGGCGCGGCTGGTGAATGAGGCGGTGACGGAGGAGGGCATCGCCGGCGTCGTCAGCCGCTGGACCGGCATCCCTGTGGAGAAGATGCTGGAGGGCGAGCGCGCCAAGCTGCTGCGCATGGAGGATGCCCTGCGCCGCCGCGTGGTCGGCCAGGAGGAGGCGCTGGAGGCGGTGTCCAAGGCGGTCCGGCGCGCCCGCGCGGGGCTGCAGGACCCGAACCGGCCGATCGGCAGCTTCCTGTTCCTGGGCCCCACCGGGGTGGGCAAGACGGAGCTGGTGAAGGCGCTGGCGTCCTTCCTGTTCGACGACGAGCGGGCGCTGACGCGCATCGACATGAGCGAGTTCATGGAGAAGCACGCCGTCTCACGGCTGATCGGTGCGCCGCCCGGTTATGTCGGCTACGAGGATGCGGGCACGCTGACCGAGGCGGTGCGCAGGCGCCCCTACCAGGTCGTCCTGTTCGACGAGGTTGAGAAGGCGCATGAGGACGTCTTCAACATCCTGCTGCAGGTTCTGGACGATGGCCGCCTGACCGACGGCCAGGGCCGGACGGTGGACTTCCGCAACTGCATCATCGTCCTGACCAGCAACCTGGGGGCGGCGGCGATCGCGGATCTGCCGGATGGCGCCGATGTGGACGAGGCGCGGCCGGCCGTGATGCGCGCGGTGCGCGACCGCTTCCGCCCGGAATTCCTCAACCGCCTGGATGAGATCGTGCTGTTCCGGCGCCTGGCGCGCGAGGACATGGGGCGGATCGTGGACATCCAGCTGGGCCGCCTGCGGGCGCTGCTGGAGGAGCGCAAGGTGACGATCAGCCTCGACGAGGCGGCGGAGGCGTGGCTGGCCGAGGCGGGCTACGACCCGGTCTATGGCGCGCGCCCGCTGCGGCGGGTGATCCAGCGCAATCTGCAGGACCAGCTGGCCGAATTGCTGCTGGAAGGCGCGGTAAAGGCCGGCGACCGCCTGGTGGCGACGGTGCGCGACGACCTGCTGGCGGTGGAGGTCGCGGAAGCCTCCCCCGAAATGTGATACCGCGTATGCGTTTTTGTGGTGTGGTGTGGTTTGACAGTTGTCGGGGTGGGGCGTAAACCCCCGTTCACCGCTGAGGCGGTTGTCTCTGGGTTGTCACACTGGGCTGGGTGATTGG
>SKWC01000187.1 GCA_007129145.1 Rubritepida sp. | reverse complement strand
CTGGCGCTGTCCGCGACCGACCGCCGGGCCGGCCTGCTGCCCTACCTGCTGCGCGAGCGCGGCGTGCACATGCAGGAGAACTTCCCCTGCTTCCTCACGACCGCGCATGGCGAGGCGGAATGCGAGGCCATCGCCGCCGCGGTCGAGGACTCGCTGGATGCGCTCTGCGCGGTCGGCATATTGGGCAGCCCTGTCGCTGCGCCGGCTGAGATGCCGCTGACCGAACCGCAGCTCGAGATCTGGCTGTCCGCGCAGCTGGGGGATGCGGCGTCGGCGGCGTTCAACGAATCCTCCTCGGTCCTGCTGAAGGGGCCGCTCGACCGGGCGGCGCTGCGGGATGCGATCGCCGCCATGATCGCACGCCACGATGCGCTGCGCGCCCGCTTCGCGGCCGATGGCACGGCCATGGCCTTCCTGCCGCCCGACCCGCCCGCGATCCCGGAGGCCGACCTCTCCGCCCTCGATCCCGCGGCGCGGGCGGCGGCGGAAGCCCAGGCCCTGGCCGAGGAGGCGCAGACGCCCTTTGACCTGACCGCCGCGCCGCCGGTGCGGATCCGGCTGCTGCGCCGCGCGGCGGACGAACATCTTCTGGTCTTCACCGCGCATCACATCATCTGCGACGGCTGGTCGCTCAACGTGGCGATCAACGACATCGCGGCCCTGTATGCAGCGCGCGCCGAGGGGCGCGACGCCGCCCTGCCACCCGCGCCATCCTTCGCCGCGGAGGCGACGGCGCTGGGTGCGGATCCGGCCGCCGAAGCCTACTGGACCGAGCGCCTCCGCAACCCGCCCGACCCGCTGGAACTGCCGACGGACCGCCCGCGCCCCGCCACCAAGAGCTTCAAGGGCGCGACCGCCTCGGCGCTGCTCGATGCCGCGCTGGTGGATGCGGTGAAGCGCCAGGCCGCGCGGCTCGGCTGCACGCCCTTCGTCGCCTTCTTCGGGCTGTTCCAGCTGCTGATGGGGCGGCTGGCCGGGCAGGACGCGCTGATCGTCGGCGTGCCGATGGCGGGCCAGGCGCTGCTGGACCGGCGCGACCTCGTGGGCCATTGCGTCAACTTCCTGCCCATCCCGACCGCCTGGACGCCGGAGACGACGGCCGCGGAGCACCTGGTGGCGACGCGCGGCGCCGTGCTCGATGCGCGCGACCACCAGCGCTGCACCCTCGGCACCATCGTCCGGCGCCTCGGCCTGCCGCGCGACCCGAACCGCCTGCCGCTGGCCGACGTGCAGTTCAACTTCGAGCGTCTGTCCGAGCCCGCGGGCTTCGGCGGGCTGGACGCGCAGGTGACGCCGAACCCCAAGGCCTTCGTGAACTTCGACCTGTTCTTCAACCTGTCGGAGACGGCGCGCGGGGTTCGCCTCGATGCCGACTACGCGACGGATCTGTTCGACGCGGCCACCATCGCGCGCTGGATCGGCCACTACCGCACGCTGCTGGCCGGCTTCGCGGCGGATGCGGCGCAGCCCGTGTCCAGCCTGCCGCTGCTTGACGCAGAGGAACGGGCGGCCTTGGCGGCGCAGCGTCGCACGGCCCCGGTGCCCGACGCCGATGGCTTCCACCGGCTGTTCGAGACCGTGGCCCGAGACGCCCCCGACGCGGTGGCCGTCATCGCCGGCGAGACGACACTGACCTACCGGGAGCTCGACGACCGCGCGGAGCGCATCGCGCGCAGCCTGCGCGCCCGCGCCGGGGAAGGGCCCGCGCGGGTCGGTGTGCTCATGCAGCGTTCGGCGGACCTGCCGGCGGCGCTGCTCGCCGTGGCGAAGGCCGGGCTCACCTATGTGCCGCTGGACCCGGGGCATCCGCCGGCACGGCTTCAGCACATCCTGTCGGTGTCCGACCCGGCGGCCGTGCTTGTGGACGATGCATCGGCCACGCTCATTGCCGGGCGGCGCGCGATCCCGCTTGCCGAAGCGCTGCGCGATGCGGCGCCGGCGGTGCCGCCCGTCGCGCCATCGGGACCGGCCTATGTCATCTTCACCTCGGGCTCGACCGGGCAGCCGAAGGGTGTCGAGATCGGCCACCGGGCGCTGCTGAACCTGCTCGCCTCCATGGCGCGCGCGCCGGGCTTCACCGCGGCCGACCGCATGCTGGCCGTCACCACAATCGCCTTCGACATCGGCACCATGGACCTGTTCCTGCCGCTGACGGTGGGTGGCAGCGTGGTGATCGCCGACCGTGAGACGGGGCTGGACGGCTTCGCGCTGCTGCGCCTGCTGGATGAGAGCGGCGCAACGGCGATTCAGGCCACGCCGTCCACCTTGAAGCTGCTGCTGGAGGCCGGCTTCCGCGGCCGCCCCGGCCTGAAGTTGCTGAGCGGCGCCGAGCGACTGCCGCGCGACCTTGCGGACCGCCTGCAGGAGGGCGGCGGGCCGTTGTGGAACCTCTATGGCCTGACCGAGACGACGATCTGGTCTTCCGCCGGGCTGGTGCCGGCGACCGGCACCATCACCATCGGGCAGCCGGTGGCGAATACCGGCCTGCATGTGCTGGATGCGGCGCTCGAGCCGCGCCCGGCCGGCGCGATCGGGGAATTGTTCATCTCCGGCATGGGTCTGAGCGACGGCTTCCTGGGCATGCCGGAGGAAACCGCGGCACGCTTCCTCGACCACCCCGAACTCGGCCGGGTGTATCGCACCGGAGACCGCGCGCGCCGGCATCCGGACGGGGAGATCGAACTGCTCGGCCGCGCCGATGGCCAGGTGAAGCTGCGCGGCTTCCGGATCGAGCTCGGCGAGATCGAGGCCGCGCTGCGCCGCCTGCCCGGCGTCGAGGATGCGGCGGTCCTGCTGCGCGATGACCCGCCGCGCGCGCCGCGCCTCGTGGCCTATACGACCGGGACGGCCCAGGCGGATGCGTTGAGCGCCGGACTGTCCGAGACGCTGCCCGACTACATGGTGCCCGCGGCCTTCGTGGCACTCGACCGGATGCCGCTCACGCCGAACCGCAAGCTGGACCGCAAGGCACTCCCGTCCCCGCCCGAGGTCACGGCGGCGCCCGGCGCCCTGCCCGCGGTGCCGCTGGTGACGCCGCTCGAGCAGGCGCTCGGCGCCGTCTGGCAGGAGGTGCTGGGCGTCGCGGCCGTGGGTGCGGAGGATGACATCCTGGCCCTCGGTGCCGACTCCATCCACCTGTTCCAGATCGTCGCCCGGGCGCGGCGGGCGGGCATCAGCCTCGCCGCGAAGGATCTGCTGCGGCATCGCACGCTGCGCGCGCTGGGCGCCGCGCTGGATGCGGCGGCCAGCGAACCCTCACCCGCCGAGGCGGCGCTGCCGCGCCTCAGCGACTTCCGCCGGAGGAACGTCCGATGAGCCAGGCCGGAGAACCCTCGACCGCCGCCGTGGTCGCCGCACCCCCGCTCACGCTGTCGCAGCAGCGCATCTGGCGGGCCGCCCAGGCGCGGCCGAAGGACACGTCGCTCAACATCGGCGCGCGCTGGCGCCTCGAGGGGCTGATCGACCCCGCGCAGATCGAGCAGGCCGCCCGCCTCCTCGTGGCGCGCCACGACGCGCTGCGCACGCGCTTCGTGGAGCGGGACGGCGCGCCGGTGCAGGAGGTGCTGGAGGAGGTCCCGTTCCACCTGGCCGAGATCGACCTGCGCGCGCTGCGCGAGTCCCACCGCCTGGACGAGGCGGCGCGGTTCGCCCGCGCCGAGGCCACGACACCCTTCGACCTCGCGGTTCCGCCGCTGCTGCGGCTGACCCTCGTGCGGATCGAGGACGGCGTCGCGGACATCATGGTGACAACCCACCATCTGGTCGGCGATTGCTGGTCGAACGGCACCCTCGCGCGCGAGATGGCGGAGACGCTGGACGCGCTGCACGCCGGCCGCCCCGTGGCACTGCCGGAGCTGCCGCTGCAGTTCGGCGATGTCGCCCGCTGGCACACCGCCTGGATCGAGGCCGGCGGGCATGAGCCGCACCGGCCCTATTGGGAAGCCAGGCTGGAAGGCTTCAAGGGCTTCCGCGTGCCGCCGGACCTGCCGGTGCCCCTGACCCCGCGAAAGGGCGCGGACATCGTCGCGATCGAGCTGCCGGCCAGCGTCAGCGACCGCGCGACAGCCCGCGCCCGCACGCTGGGCGCGACGTTCTTCACCCTGGGCGTCGCCGTCTTCACCGCCCTGCTGCACCGCTGGACGGGCGCGGAGGATGTGCTGTTCGGAACGCAGGTGGCCGGCCGGGACGATGTGGAGACGGAGCCCGTCGTCGGGCCGTTCATCAACACCGTCGCAATCCGCCTGCCCTGCCGCCCGGACATGCGCTTCGACGAGCTGCTGGCCGAGGCGCGCGGCACGGTTGGCGAAGCGCTGGAACACGCCGCCTTCCCGATGGAGCATCTGCCGCCTGCCGTCACCGCCGCCGGCGACCAGCGCCGTCCGCCCCTGGAGGCGGTGAACTTCATCGTGCAGCGCGCCTTCACCCGCGAGACGGCGGGCAGCGTGACCCGCCTGCGCGGCGTGCCCAACGCCTCGCCCGGCGCCAAGCACGAGCTGAACCTGTTCCTGGTGCAGCGGCCGGCCGGCTGGCGGGCATCCTGCGAGTACGACACCGACCTGTTCAACCGCGCCACGGCCGAGCGCCTGCTGGATGCGTTCCTGGCCATCCTGGACCGCGTGACGGAGGAGCCAGAGCTGGCGCTGTCCGCGCTGCCGGGCATGCCTCGCGCCACGCCCGCGACATCGCGCCCGCCAACCGCCGCACCGCTGGCGCCGCCAGAGGAACCATCGGCGCAACCAGTGGCGCATCCTGTGGCGGCCGAGCGGCTGCTGGCGCTTTGGGCAGGCGCGCTCGGCCATGCTCCTGCCTCGCCCAGGGAGGATTTCTTCGCGGCCGGCGGGGATTCGCTGCGCGCCGCGCGGCTCGTCGCGCGGATCGGCGAGGCCTTCGGCACGCCGATCGGACTGGGGGAATTGTTCCGCGCCCCCACGCCGGAAGGCATCGCGGCGCGGCTTGGGATCGAGCTGGGCCATGCGCCCGGCGCAGCGTCCCGGCCGGCCGGCAAGGCGGTGCCCAGGCATGCGCCCGTCGATGCCACGCCTGCCATCCCGCGCATCGGCCCCGCGCAACCCTCCATGCCGGCCCAGCGGCAGCCCGGCGCGAATTGGCGCGTCACCGAGATCCGCGCCACGGGCAGCGGCCCGCCGATCATCGGCATCAACAATGTCGGCATCCTGCATGCGCTCTCGCAGCGCTCGGGGCTCGACCGGCGGATGCTGTGCCTGCGGCTGTTCGAGCCGGGGCGGCCGCACGACATCGCGGGCCTGACCTTGGCCGAGATCGCGGCGCGATATGTGGCGCTGCTTCGTACCGTGCAGCCTGCCGGGCCCTATGTGCTGCTCGGCGAATGTGTGCATGGCGTCCTGGCCTGGGCGATGGCGCAGCAATTGCTGCGCGAGGGCGAACGGGTCGAAGCGCTGCTCGGGGTCAACATGTGGCACCCGACCTACGCCCTGAAACTGAGCTGGGGGCAGCGCTGGCGGGTGCGGATCGCGGCCGTCTCCGAGAATTTCCGCCGCGTGCGGCGCGGCGAGAAGACATTCCTCGCCTTCCTCGGCGGCTATTCCCTGCCGCACCGGATCGGGCTGTTCAAAGCTGCGCAGCGGCTCAAGCTGATCCGCGAGATCCCCTCGCGCACCGGCAATGCGGCATCGGAGGATTTCCTGCTCACGCTCGTCGCGGCGCGCGACGCCTATCATCCCGGCGCCCTGCCCCTGCCGCTGCTGCAATTGCTCACGCCCGACATGCCACGTGGCCCCGACTTTGATCCGACGCTGGGCTGGGAGGGGCTCGCGGACGCCATCGCGGTGCGCGCGGTGCGGCCGGTGTCGGGGTCCGGCACCGATGCCGCCGCCCTGACCACGATCGAGGAGGCGGTGACGCTTGCCGTCTCGCGGCCCGCGCTGCTGTTCGGCGGCGCGAGGAGTGGCGCGGGATGATCGCGCGGCGCGCCACCGTCGCCGCCGGGCTGCTGCTGCCGGCGGCCGCGGTGTTCTCTCCACCGCTGCGGGCCGCGGCGAAGGAGCATCTGCGCGCGATCGCCTTCGCCGG
>SKWC01000086.1 GCA_007129145.1 Rubritepida sp. | reverse complement strand
GCTGTGCGCCGCCATCACCGCCCGCAAGATGGGCGCCTCCGTCGTGGTGGCCGAGCACGCGCCCAAGCCGATGCGCGGCGGCAACTCCCGCCACACCCGCAATCTGCGCGCGATGCACACCGCACCCACGGATGTGCTGACCGACTCCTACCTCGAGGAGGAGTACTGGGACGACCTGAACCGCGTCACCGCCGGCCGCACGGATGAAGCGCTGGCGCGCATGACCATCCGCGCCAGCCAGCACGCGCCGGATTTCCTGCGCGAATGCGGCGTGGTGTTCCAGCCCAGCCTGTCGGGCACGCTGTCGCTGTCGCGCACCAACGCCTTCTTCCTGGGCGGCGGCAAGGCGCTGGTGAACGCGCTGTACCGCACGGCGGAAAAGCTCGGCATCGAGATCCTCTACGACACCGAGGTGCAGCACATCCGCATGGAGGAGGGCTTCGCGACCGAGGCCATCGTCTCCTGGCGCGGCTTTCCGCAGCGCATCCGCTTCAAGGCGATCGTCGCCTCGGCCGGCGGGTTCCAGGCCAACCGCGAATGGCTGCGCGAGTACTGGGGCGACGCCGCCGACCGCTTCCAGATCCGCGGCACGCCCTATGCCCAGGGCACGGTGCTGAAGGACCTGCTGGGGCAGGGGGTGCAGCAGGTGGGCGACCCCACCCAGTTCCATTCCGTCGCCAATGACGCGCGCGCACCGATGGAGGATGGGGGCCTGGCCATGCGGCTGGACTGCGTGCCCTTCTCCATCGTGGTGAACCAGAAGGTCGAGCGCTTCTACGACGAGGGCGAGGATGTCTGGCCCAAGCGCTACGCCATCTGGGGCCGCATGATCGCCCAGCAGCCCAATTCGCGCGCCTATGCCATCACCGACAGCAAGGCCGTGAACAACTACCTGCCCAGCGTCTTCCCGCCGATGCGCGCGGACAGCATCCGCGAACTGGCGGGGCAGCTCGGCATCGATCCGGACCGGCTGGAGGCGCTGGTGGATCGCTACAACGCCTCGGTGGTGGACGGCACCTTCCAGCCCATGGTGCCCGACGACTGCCGCACCGAGGGCCTCGCGCCGCCCAAGAGCCACTGGGCGCGGCGCATCGACACGCCGCCCTTCATTGGCCATCCGCTGGCGCCGGGCATCACCTTCACCTTCCTCAGCGTGAAGGTGAACGACCGCGCCCGGGTGCTGATGGCCGACGGCACGCCCAGCGGGAACCTCTGGGCCAGCGGCGAGATCATGTCTGGCAACATCCTGGGCCAGGGCTACCTGGCAGGTTTCGGGATGACCATCGGCACCGTGTTCGGCCGGATCGCGGGGGAAGAGGCGGCGAAGCATGCACGAAACTGAGGCGACCACCGAAGCGCGGCGGCAGATGGAAATCTGCAACGCCTGCCGCTACTGCGAGGGCTATTGCGCGGTGTTCCCGGCCATGGCGATGCGCCGTGAGTTCTCGACCGGCGACCTCACGCACCTCGCCAATCTCTGCCATGGCTGCAAGGGCTGCTACCACGCCTGCCAATACGCGCCGCCGCACCCCTTCGGCGTGAACGTCCCCGAGACCTTCGCCACCATCCGCGGCGAGAGCTACGCGCAATACGCTTGGCCGCCCGCCATGGGCCGGCTGTTCGAGCGCAACGGCACGGTGGTGATGCTGGTGACGGCGGTGGTGGTGACGCTGGTGCTGCTGCTGACCGTCGCGCTGCAGGACCCCGCCATCCTCTTCGCGGCGCAGACCGGCACCGGCACCTTCTTCCGCATCATCCCCGGCTGGCTGATCACGGGGATGGTCGTGTTGTCCGTGGGCTACGCGGCCTTCGCCATGACCATGGGCGCCCTGCGCTACTGGCGCGGCACCGCGCCCGGCGCGGGGCAGGCGCCCATCACGCCGGGGCCGGTGGCCACCGCGGCGGTGGACATCCTGACGCTGCGCAACCTGGGCGGCGGCGGCCATGGCTGCAACGACCTGGACGACAGCTTCAGCCAGACCCGGCGCTGGCTGCACCATGCCGTCTTCTACGGCTTCATGCTGGCCATGGCGGGCCATGGCCTCAGCGCCTTCTACCACTACGCGTTGGGCTGGGAACCGCCGCACGCCTTCTTCAGCCTTCCGAAGCAACTCGGTGTCTGGGGCGGGGTCCTGCTGGTCATCGGCGCGGTGGGGCTGATCCGGGTGAAGATCGTGACGGACCCGGTGCCGGTGGCGAAGAAGCTGCTGGGCAGCGAATACGCCCTTTTGGCGCTGCTGCTGCTGACCGCCTCCCTGGGGCTTCTGCTGCACGGGCTGCGCGGAACCGGCGCAATGGGCGTGCTGCTTGCGCTGCATCTGGGCTTCGTTCTCGCCTTCTTCCTGCTGATGCCCTACAGCAAGATGGTGCATGGCGTGTATCGGGGCCTCGCGCTGCTGCGCAACGCGCAGGAGAAGCGCCGGGCCGCCAAGCCCGCGGCGACGAAGCCAGCCGCCAAGCCCGCCGGCGCGGCGGCCTGATCCGCGCCCTCCATTCGCTTCGTTGACATCCGCGGCCTTCCTGGGGGAGGCTGCGGGATAACAACGAAAGTCATGGAGGGAGCATCATGTTCACCCGTCGCCAAAGCTTCGTGCTGGGCGCTGGCATCGGTAGCGCCAGCCTCGCCGCGCCCGCCATCGCGCAGACTCCCCTCGCCAACCTGCCGTCCACCATGGTCTGGTCCGTCTATGACGTGGGCTCGGCCGGCTATGTCGAGGCTTCCGCCATCTCCGACGCGCTGGGCCGCGCCCATGGCACGCGCGTGCGCCTGCTGCCGTCCGGCACCTCGATCGGCCGCATCCTGCCGCTGCGCCAGGGCCGCGTCTCCCACGCGTGGCTGGCGAATGAGCTGTTCTTCGCCGCCGAGGGCATCTACGAATACGCCACCCCCGACTGGGGCCCGCAGGACTACCGGGTGCTGATGGGCCGGCGCAACGCCTTCTCGGTCGTCGCCACGCGCGAGAGCGGCATCACCCGCCCCGAGCATCTGCGCGGCAAGCGCATGGCCTGGGTGCCGGCCAATTCCTCGGTGAACATCAAGGTCATGCCGGTGCTGGCCTTCGCCGGCCTCACGCTGGACGATGTGGAGCTGGTGCAGTTCCCCTCCTATGTCGCGAGCCTGCGCGCGCTGATCGAGGGCCGCGCCGACTGCGCCGGGGCCGCGGTGAACACCGCCGTCCTGCGCGAGCTGGAAGCGAGCCCGCGCGGCATCTCCTGGGTCGAGCTGGACCCGAACAACGCGGCGGGCTGGGAGGCGATGCGCCGCGTCGTGTCCTTCGCCGAGCCGATCGCGGAGACGGTGGGCTCGGGCGTCTCCGCCAGCAACCCGGCCAATGTCATGGGCTACCGCTATCCCATGATCACGGTGCGCTCCGACGCGTCGGAGGCCGAGGTCTTCGCGCTGATGCAGGGCATCCACGGCACCTTCGACCTCTACAAGGACGTGAACGCCACCATGCCGCGCTGGGCGCTGGCGGAATCCGGCTCGCCGCCGATGGATGCCGCCTTCCACCCGGGCGCGGTGCGCTTCCTGCAGGAGCAGGGGCTGTGGAATGCCGAGCGCCAGACCTGGCAGGACGCGACGCTGGAGCGCAATAACCGCCTGCGGGCCGCCTGGGCCGAGTTCCTGCCTGCCAACCGCGAGCGCGAGGCCGCGGATTTCGCCGCCGCCTGGGGCGAACGGCGCGAGGCCGTGCTGGCCAGCATCAGCTGAGCACGGCGCCCAGGCGCTGATCTTCCGCCGCCGGAGCCTTCCGGCGGCGGTTCATTACCCGCTGCCGGGACCCCGCCCGCATGTCCAGCACCGCCGTGCCGCTACCCCTGTCCCCCAAGGTGCCGGAGGACCCGGAGGCGCGCTCCACGCGCCTGACCGGCGCCGCCTTCTGGGCGGTGTTCGTGCTGTCGAGCATCGGGCTCGGCGTCACGGTCAACCAGATCTTCAACCTGGGCCTGTTTGGCTTCCAGCCGATCAGCACCTCCTTCTACTACATGGTCGTGGGCTTCTTCGGCGCCGTGGCCTTCCTGGCCTTCCCCGCGCTGAAATCCCACCGCGACCGGGTGCGCTGGTTCGACTGGATCCTGGCGGCCGCAACGCTGGGGCTCGGGCTCTGGCTGGCCTCGGTGTCGCTGACCATCCAGCTCGCCGGCTGGAATGTCGTCTCGCCCGACTGGGTGGCCTGGCTCGGCTTGCTGCTGGTGCTGATGGTGCTGGACGGGGTGCGCCGCACCGGCGAGATCGTGCTGTTCATCGCCTGCCTCACCTTCGGAATCTTCCCGTTGTTCGCCGATTCCTTCCCCGGCTTCCTGTGGGGTGTGCAGTTCGAGCCGCTGGACATGGTGCGCGAATATGTCTTCGGCACCGAGGCCATCTTCGGCATTCCGATGCAGGTGGTCTCCGACACGCTGATCGGCTTCCTGGTGTTCGGCGTGGTGCTCTCGGCGACCGGCGGGGCCACCTTCTTCATGAATTTCGCGCTGGCGTTGATGGGCACCTCGCGCGGGGGGCCGGCCAAGGTGGCGGTGGTGTCATCGGCCACCTTCGGGATGCTCTCGGGCAGCCCCACCTCGAATGTGCTGACCACCGGCACGCTGACCATCCCGACCATGAAGCGCTGCGGCTATGCGCCGCATTATGCGGGCGCCGTCGAGGCCTGCGCCTCCACCGGCGGCGCGCTGATGCCGCCCGTGATGGGGGCGGCGGCCTTCATCATGGCGAATTTCCTGGACGTGCCCTATGCCGAGGTGATGCTGGCGGCACTGTTGCCGTCCCTGCTGTTCTATGCGGCGCTTTTCCTACAGACCGACCTCTATGCGCTGCGCCACGGGCTGCGCGGGGTGGCGCGCAGCGAGGTGCCGCCCGTCCTGCCCACCCTGGCCTCGGGTTGGTATTTCATCGCCGCCATTGTCGGGCTGACGGTGCTGCTGCTGACCTACCGGATCGAGGCGCAGGCGCCCTTCTGGGTGTGCCTGTTCCTGCTGGTCATAGCGGTGTTGCGCTCCCGCAGCACGGGCTTCGGCCTGCGCGCCTTCTGCGAGCTGGTGGTGCAGTCGGGGCAGATCGTGGCGCAGATCGTGGCGCTGATCGCGGGCATCGGCCTCATCATCGGCGCGCTTTCCATCACCGGCGTGGCCACCGCCTTCTCGCGCGAATTGGTGCAGTTCGCCGGCGGCAACATCGGTCTGCTGCTGTTCTTCGGCGCCATCACCTCCTTCATCCTGGGCATGGGGATGACGGCGTCCGCCTGCTACATCTTCCTGGCCATTGTGCTGGCCCCGGCGCTGGTGCAGGCGGGGCTCGATCCCATGGCCTCGCATCTGTACGTCCTGTACTGGGGCATCGTCTCCTTCATCACCCCGCCGGTGGCGCTGGCCGCCATCGCCGCCGCCTCCATCGCCAAATCCAGCCCGATGAAGACCGGCGTGACCGCGCTGCGCATCGGAATCCTGCTGATGCTGCTGCCGGTGCTGTTCGTGCTGCAGCCGGCGCTGATCCTGCGTGGCGAGACGATGGTGATCATCCAATCCGTTGCCACGGCGGGCTTCGCCATACTGATGCTGGCCTCGGCGTTCGAGGGCTATGTCTACGGCCTGGGCCGCACGCCCCCCTGGGCGCGTGCGGCCATACTGGTGGCGGGGCTGATGCTGCTGGTGCCCGAGGGCGGATCGGACAAGATCGGCCTCGGCCTCGCGGTGGCCACCATCCTGGGGCTGTGGCTGCTGGGGCGCAGGCGGCCCGCCACGGGATAGCCGCCACGCCGGCCTCGCGACACGGTTTGTTGCGTCGGATCAAGGGGCGCAGGGCCGGAGTTCGTGCCAATATCCCCGCGATGCAGCGTCACCCCGCGCGACCGCGGTCGCGGCCATGAACGTGTTGGAAGCCGGTCCCCCAGGCGAGGCGCCGCCGCGCGCCACCCTGGTGGCGCCCCCGCGCGCCCGCTGGGGGAAGCGGATCGGCGTGGCGTTGCTGTGGATCGGCATCATCGCCGCGGCGCTGGGCGCCTATCGCTGGTACAGCAGCAAGCCGCCGCCCATGCCCGCCGGCCCGCCCGCCGCCATCCCGGCGC